>CAZNNA010000301.1:0-4333 GCA_964573825.1 uncultured Treponemataceae bacterium | reverse complement strand
ATGTCGAGGACCTCGTTGCCGATCTTGAAGAACTGCTAGCCGGCCATTACCACGGCCAGCTTGATCGCGGTGTCCTTCCCGAAGCTCAGTACCACCGCGCCGGAGGTCTCGCCGGCGAGCCCGATGATACCGGAGACCTCGTCGAGGTTCTTGGGGTCCGGGTTAAGGTAGGGGGCGGAGGTGGCGCATTCTACGCCGAGGTAGTTCCTGAAGAGGTTGAGCGAGGCCTGCAGGAACGGATTGATGTACTTGGCCTTCATGGATCAGACTCCTTCCAGGTACTTGCCGATCTTGTCCACGAGCATGGCGCCCTTGATCGGCTTGACGATGTAGTTGGTGACGCCTGCCTCGATGGCCTCGAGTACGTTGTACTTAGCCGCCTCGCTCGTGACCATGACGAGCGGCGTAGACTTGTACGAGTCCATGGCGCGTATGGCCTTGGTGAAGTCGAGCCCGCTCAGCTCCGGCATGTTCCAATCGACGATGAAGAGGTCTATCCTATTAGCCGTGGCTAGGCCTAGGGCGGCCTTGCCGTCAGGCGCCTCGAAGATGGAGCCCTCGGCTATGCCGCACTCCCGTAAGACGTTTTTATGGATATTCCGCATTACCATCGCGTCATCGGCAACAAGGACGTTCATCCATTACCTCGGTTAATGCGCTTCGCCCGAGGCGCGCGCATGCGTTCCGGGGCGCGACGCCCCGTAGCGCCTTCCTCTCACGGGAGGTTGCCGGGCGCCGCTTGGAATATAGTACAGAGGGATTTAAAAAAAACGGAGGGAATAGAGATAGTTTGTAAAATTGATCTTATGTCCGGAACTGCTCGATTTCCTTGCTGACGGCCGAGACGCTCCTGGCGGCCTCGGAGGATAGCTCGTTGGTATCCTGGGCCGCCCTGCGTATCTCCTCGGCGCCGGCCGCCATCTCGGCCATGCCGTTATCAAGCTCGTTGGCCAGCTGCGTCAGGTTGCGCATCTCGAGCATGACGGCGTTGGAGCCGTCCTGCATCTCCTGGGCGGAGGCGCGCACGTCGGAGGTGACCTCGTTGATGCTCGCCAGGGACTCGAGTATCTGGGACGAGCCGGCGCTCTGTTCCTGCATCGAGTACTTGATCTCCTCCTCGAGCCGGGAGAGTATGCGTATCTGCTCGAGTATCTCGTCGAAGGTCCTGGCGCTGACGCCGGAGCTGGCCACGACGGCCTCGATACCGCCGCGTATGCCCCTGATGTTCTGCCCGATGCTCTTCGATTGGACCGCCGCGTTCTCGGCCAGCTTGCGTATCTCGTCGGCCACCACGGCGAAGCCCATGCCGGCCTCGCCCGCGTGGGCCGCCTCTATGGCGGCGTTCATGGCCAGGAGGTTCGTCTGCGCGGCTATGCCGGCTATGAGCGCGTTGGCCTCCTGGAGGCTCTCCGACTGCGAGTCTATGTCGCGTACCTGCCTGACGACCGTCTCTATGGCCCCCCGGCCCGAGTCTGACTTGCCGAGGAGCTTGTCGTAGTAGGAGGCCATGCGCTCTATGTTGGCCGTCACCGACTGGATGCTGGCGACCATCTCCTCGATGGAACTCGAGGAGCTGGCTACGCCCTCGGACTGGCGCTCTATGAGCTTGTAGAGCTGGATGACGCCCTTGGCGATGCGCTCCACGCCGCCGCTCGCCTCCTCGACCGAGGCGGTCTGGTGGGCGGTCTGGTTGCGGAGGCTTTCTATGTTCGAGGTGATCTGCCTGATGGCGCCGGCCGTCTCCTCGGTGTTCGCGGCCAGGCGCTGCATGCCCTCGTCGAGCGACGTAACCTCGGACTTGACCGTGGAGACTATGGCCCTGAGCATGCCGATGAAGCCGTTGAAGTAGCCTACGAGCGCGCCGAGCTCGTCGGAGGTCTTCGCGTCCAGCGTGCGCGTCAGGTCGGCGTCTCCCGACGATACGTCGCGCATGCCGTCCGAGACCGCGCGCATGCGTGCGGTGACGTTGGAAAGGATGACTATGGAGAGCGCGAGGACGACGAGGGTAGCCGCGGCGAGGCCTGAGCCGGTTATGACTATCTCCCGCATCAGGGCCGACGCGCGCTGGTCGAAGGACGCCTCGGTATCGGCCGTGACTATGGCGACGATCTCGCCTATCTTGGCGTTCACCGCCTCGGTCGATGTATAGAACTCGAGCCCGTTCCGGCCGTAGCCGCCGACCCCCGCCAGGCTGAGTACCTCCATGACGGCGTCCTGGAGGGCGTACCAGTTATCGCTTATATCGAGCTCGGACAGCGCGACCGCGGCCTCCTGGCTGACGTTCTTGGCTCCGTTCTTGAGGTTGACCGCGATACCGGCGTTGGCGCTGACGAGCTCCTGCGTGGCCTGGTACTGGATCGGCAGGTCGAGGGAGTAGATGGAGCTGACGAGGCACTGGACCCTGCCCGCGTTGTCCTTGGCGGCCTCGAAGAGGGCTATGGCCTCGAGCTCGCGCGAGGCCTCGGCCGCGTCCGTCCGGGAGAGGGCGTCCAGGAGCCCGAGGAGGGCGTCGCAGAGCTCGTTGTAGGCGGAAAAGGCCGAACGGGCCATCATCGAGCGATCGTCTACCTGGCGCCTGAGCTGGGCCAGCCCCTCGATCGAGGCCTCGACATCAGCGAGCGTCTCGGGGCTCAGGGTCGCGAAGGCATCGCGCCCGGCCTCCCAGGCACCGTCCGTGGAGTGCCTCGTTCCTATTATGCCGTCGGCGGGAGCCGCCCCCGATAGGTACAGGTAGGCGAGGCCCCGTTCCTTCTGGACGTACGAAAGCGTCTCGCCCAGGTGCCTTATGGCCGATAGGCTCTCCCCGGCCTTGACGATACGCTGGCGGGAGCTTCCCGCCTGGAAGAGGAGCATGGCCCCCATGCCCATAGCCAGGACGAGCGGGGCGGCCGAGAGTACGAAGAGCTTATTCCTAAGCGATAGGGCCATGGCGTGAATCCTTACAGGCGATGATGTCGTCTACGCGAATGCGAGCGGTAGGGCGAAGCCGATCACGGCGAGGGCCAGGGCCAGGTCGCCGAGACCGAGAGGCCTACGCCGGCTACCCGGCGAGCGGCGTACCGGTTCGGTAGCGGCCGCCTCCGCGTCGTCCCCATCATAGACCGAAACGAGTATCTCGTCGATGCTTCTTATGAGCCCCTCGCGGCTCACGCGGGGACGGCGCTCGAGTATCCTGTCGTAGTAGCGGAGGGCTACGGAAAGGAAGGCCCCCAGTCGGCCCGGTAGGCGGAGACCGGGACCTATGGTGGCCTTGGAGACGAGTATGAGGGCCTCGAAGGTCAGGGCCTTCTCGAGGCCCTCGAGGAGGGCCAGCTCCGTGACCACGATGGGGCCCAGGTCGCCGAGGCGCCTGCCGAGGGGAACGAGGAGGTTGGCTATCACGATGCCGGCCATCGTGAGCGCCGTAGCCGGGAACGACAGCCTCCGGCCGGACAGCCATGCCGCGGCGGCCGCGAGGACGAGCAGGGCTAGGCGAGGGACGAGACCCGGCAGGAAGAAGAGTTCCGCCGAGAGGAGCACTCCGGCTAGGGCGAGCCTACCCGGGGCGAAGAAACCTTCCCAGCGTTCCCTTCGCTCGGCCCTCGTCACGGTTCGCTCCCGGTCGGGGCAGCCGCGGCGTCGGCCGTCGCGGCCGCGTCGGTCGCGCCCGCGGCGGCGAGCCTGGCCGCGAGCCAGGTAGAGCGCGCGGCGAAGGCCTCCGCGAAGAGCCCCAACGCTATGCCCGAGGCCAGCCCGAGGCCTAGGAGGACCGGGGCCATGTAGCGGGCGCTGGGGCCGAACACGAGGACCCTCGCGAGGGCCAGCTGCGTCAGGTTCGAGGCGACCGCCCCGGCCACGCAGAGGCCCAGGTAGGACAGGAGCCTAGGGCCGGCCAGGGCCCTTAGGAGGCGCATGATCATCGCGCTGGCGGCGGTGCCCGCCAGGGAGAAGAGCGCCACGTAGGAGAAGAGCGAACCCGATAGCATGCTCATGCCTATGACCTTGACCAGGGCCAGGAGGGCGTAGGGGCCCAGCGGCAGGAGGTCGACGGCGAAGAGGAGCGGCAGGTTGGCCAGGCCCAGGCGCATGAAGGGTAGGGGGCGGGGGAGCATGTACTCGATCGCGGAAAGGAAGAACGATAGCGCGGCGAGGAAGGCCGCCAGGCGCCGCCCGCCGTCGGGGCCGCCGCGGCTAGCGGACGGTAGCGTCGACGGCATCGTCGCCCTCCTCGCTACCGTCGACGCGCATGAAGACGCCGTTCGGTAGGCAGGCGGTCCAGTCCCCCGGCTTCCTGATCGCTTGGGCCGCTACGCAGGTCTTGTTGGCGCAGGGGGAGTCGACGATGCGAGCGCCG
>CAZNNA010000300.1:0-4345 GCA_964573825.1 uncultured Treponemataceae bacterium | reverse complement strand
ATACAGTTCTCGATAGCGGGGTCGCAGGCGGATATGAAGACGCCGGCGGCGTCGCGGCCCGAGCCGCCTACCACCGTGCACGACTCCAGGGCCGACTCCTTGCAGTTGTAGAAGGCCGCGCCGTAGCTCACGTTGGCGGCGCTGCCGGCGACCACGGAGCTCGCTACGCGTATCCTAGCGTCTGTACCCGATAGGCCGTAGCCGCCGACCGCGCCAGAGCCGGCCAGCAGGAAGGACGAGGCGACGGAGGCCTTGGCCGAATCGACCGAGAGTCCGTACGAGGTAGCGCCCTCGCCGCCCGATAGCCGCGATTGCTGTATACGGGGGGCGGCGCCCGACATAACCGCTACGCCGTAGCCGTAGCTCGAGGCGCCGCCCGATGCGCGGCAACCCGCGACGACGGGGCTGGCACCCTCGGAGACGAGGAGCCCGGCGGAATACGTGGCCTCGCCGCCCCGCAGGTCCAGGCGCTCCAGCCTGACGCCCGAGTCGGCCTTGGCGCCGCGCACCGACAGCGCGTAGGCGGGCGACTTCTTGGAGCTGCCGTCGACCGCGGCCCCCTTGATGACGGTACGCTCGTCGGAGAGCGCGGAGAAATCGTCCTTCCAGCCGCCCGAGAGCGTGATGGGCGCGCTTACCTCGAGAGAGGCCCGGAACTCCCCGGCGGCGCTCAGCTTGACCGCGGAGAGGCCGAGGGAGCGGGCCTTCTCGATAGCCGCGCCTATGTCGCCGAGGGGGTATCCCCTGCGTCCGTCGCCCGCCCCGCCGGCCGCCGCGCAGACCTCGCCGATGGCGTACTCTGCGGAGGCGATAGGCGAGGTCCTACCGCCCGGCACGTAGGCCGCGACCCTGAGCACGGCGCTCGTAGCTATGGAGACGGGCCCGGTATAGGGCTTGCCGTTACGGGCTCCGGGGACGGAGCCGTCGAGCGTATAGACGAGCAGGGCCTCCCTGACGGCCGTCGAGGCGCTGACGGCGACGCCGGAGGCGTAGACGCCCGGCTCGGGACCCGACAGCAGGGGCGCGGGGACCTCGATGGCCGCGACGCGGGCCGCCTCCGTGCGGGCCGCCTCGGCGGTTCGCTCTGCCTCGCTAGCCCCCTGGCCGCCGGAAGCCGCCTCGGCCTTGGCACGCTCCTCCTCGGCGAGCCGCTCCTGGGCAAGCTTCTCTAGGGCGAGCGCCGCGACGCGGGCTTCCGCCTCCGCCGCGGCCTTGGCCGCGGCGACGGCCTGCTGATCGGCTTGGGAGGCGTCCCGTGACGATCCGCCCGTGCTCGAACCCCCGCAGGAGCTAGCGAGGAATATCACCGATGACGCGAAAAGGATGAGCGCGGAATGCGTCGGTACATGGAAGCGACGATGGATGGCTGACATTTTTTCTCCCCTGGTGCCGCGATAGGTCCGTCGCATCGCGGTGGCCGCTAACGGGGCGACGGAGCGCGTCAGTATACCACGAGAACGGGCGGAGGCGCGACGGCGCTATTTAAAAAAAGCACCGCCCCGGCCGTACAAGGATGGGCCGGAGCGGTTCGTTGCGACGCGCACGCTGCACCTTCGCTAAAGTCTAGCGCAAGCCGGTAACTTTTCAAGGGCTTCGAGGGTAAAAACGCACCGCTGGCGCTATTCGCTTCCTTTATGGCATAATCCCGGCCCAGGGAACGGCAGGCCGACGGTAGCGCGGAGGCGCCTTCCCGATAATCGTTCCGAAGGAGCACCCATGTACGAGCCTGTCGATCCCAAAGCCAGCTTCCCCTCGATGGAGGAAGCCGTCCTCGCCTTCTGGAAGGAGCGGGGGATCTTCGAGAAGTCCGTCTCCGAGCGAGAGGGATCGCCCGAATTCGTCTTCTATGACGGCCCGCCCTTCGCGACCGGACTTCCGCACTTCGGTCACTTCGTTCCCGGCACGATTAAGGACATCATTCCGCGCTACAAGACCATGAAGGGCTTCAAGGTCGAACGCCGCTTCGGCTGGGATTGCCATGGCCTGCCCGTAGAGTACGAGATGGAGAAGGAGCTAGGCATATCCGGCAAGAAGGAGATCGAGGACTACGGCGTAGCCAAGTTCAACGAGTCCTGCCGCTCCATAGTGCTCCGTTACACCAAGGAATGGCGCACCATCATGACCAGGGCCGGCCGCTGGGTGGACTTCGACCATGATTACAAGACCATGGAGCCGGACTACATGGAGTCCATCTGGTGGGTCGTCAAGCGCCTCTGGGACGAGGGACTCGTCTACGAGGGTCACTACATACTCCCCTACTGTCCGCGCTGTTCCACGGTCCTATCCAACCACGAGCTGCAGCTCGGCGGCTCCAAGGACGTCCACGATCCCGCGGTCACCGTCAAGTTCAAGGTTACGGGCGACGCTAAGGCGACGAAGGGCCTTGCGGACGGCAAGACCTGCTTCCTGGCCTGGACGACGACGCCCTGGACGCTGCCCTCGAACCTGGCGCTCGCGGTGGGCTCGGACGTCGACTACGTCGTCGTCGAGGACGGCGCGGAGCGCTATATCCTGGCCGAGGCGCGCCTAGGCGCGTACTACAAGGATCCCGCGGGAGTCACGATAGCGCGCAGGCTCAAGGGCTCCGAGCTCGTAGGGGCGTCCTACGAGCCGCTCTTCCCCTACTTCGCAGAGCACGCGAGCTCGGGAGCCTTCCGCGTCCACGCCGCAGCCTACGTCACCACCGAGGACGGCACCGGCATGGTCCACACGGCCCCGGGCTTCGGAGAGGACGACTACCAGACGCTCAAGGGCACGGGAGTGCCGACGGTCTGCCCGGTAGACGGGGAATGCAAGTTCACCGCCGAGGTCGCCGACTACGCCGGCCGCTTCGTCAAGGACTGCGACAAGGACATCATCGAGCGCCTCAAGGCCGAGGGTAAGCTCGTGAAGCGGGAACAGTATCTCCACGCCTATCCCCATTGCTGGCGCTGCCAGAGCCCCCTCATCTACAGAGCCGTCTCCAGCTGGTTCGTCAAGATCGACCCGATCAAGGAGAAGATGCTCAAGGCCAACTCGAGCGTCTATTGGGTTCCCGGCCATATCCGCGACGGGCGCTTCGGCAAGTGGCTCGAGAACGCCCGCGACTGGGCCATAAGCCGCAATCGATACTGGGGCAACCCGCTCCCCATCTGGAAGTGCGACCGCTGCGGCAAGACCGTCTGCGTTGGCTCGCGCGACGAGCTCAAGGCCCTCTCCGGCCGCAAGCCCGACGACCTCCATAAGCACTTCGTCGACGATATAGCCTGGGCCTGCGCCGAAAGCGAGGCTAACGGCTCGGCGTGCGGCGGCACCATGCGCCGCATACCCGAGGTACTCGATTGTTGGTTCGAGTCGGGTTCCATGCCCTACGCCCAGGTGCACTACCCCTTCCAGGACAAGAGGCACTTCGAGGAGCACTTCCCCGCCGACTTCATCTGCGAGGGCCTGGACCAGACCAGGGGCTGGTTCTACACGCTGACCATACTCGCGGCCGCCCTCTTCGACAAGCCGGCCTTCAAGGCCTGCGTCGTCAACGGCCTCGTGCTGGCCACGGACGGCAAGAAGATGTCCAAGAGCCTCCGCAACTACACCGACCCGGTCAAGGTGATGGACGAGTTCGGCGCTGACGCCCTACGTCTCTTCCTCATGAACTCGCCGGTGACCCGGGCCGACGACCTGTGCTACTCCGACGACGGGGTCAGGGACATCGTCAAGAGCATCCTCCTTCCGCTCTGGAGCGCCTACGGCTTCTACGTCACCTACGCCAACATAGACGGAGTCACGCCCGGGGAGGCCTCGACGGAGGCCTCCAATCCCATGGACCGCTGGATCCTATCCAAGTGCGAGACCATGGTGCGCGACGTGGGCTCGGGCCTCGACGCCTACGACATGCAGAAGGCCATAGCCCCCCTCGTAGACTTCATAGACGCGCTCAACAACTGGTACATCCGCCGCTCGCGCCGCCGCTTCTGGCGCAGCGAGAACGACGGCGACAAGCTCGAGGCCTACGCGACGCTCTACCGCGTCCTACGGCGCCTGGCTCTCTCCATGGCGCCATTCGCGCCCTTCATCGCGGAGACGATGTGGAAGAACCTCCGGACCGACCCGTCGCGGGGAGAGGCGGCCGAGAGCATCCACCTGGAGCGCTACCCGGAATACGACGAGCGCTATCGCGACGAGGACCTGGAGTGGAAGATGGCAGCCGTGCGCAAGGCCGTGACCATGGGGCGCTCGCTCCGCTACCAGCACAACCTCAAGATACGCCAGCCCCTGGCGGCCGTGCACCTCGTCACCAAGGACGAGCGCGAGCGAGCCGTCCTCCTCGAGATGGAGGACATCGTGCGCGACGAGCTCAACGTCAAGG
>CAZNNA010000299.1:3312-4347 GCA_964573825.1 uncultured Treponemataceae bacterium | reverse complement strand
CGTCAGGTTGAAGCCCGGACTAGCATCGCGGCGAGAAACGCTATCGCGTTTATCGTACGCGATGCAAGCGTTTTCCTTGATCGTATATCTCGCCGGCGGCCTTGGGGCCTACGGTCTTGCCAGCGAACACGACGAGCGCCACGATGGTCAACGCGTAGGGCAGCATGTAGAAGACCTCCTGGGGCATGGAGGCCAGGAAGGTTATGTCCTTGGCGTAATAGGACAGGATCTGCGCGAAGCCGAAGAAGAGTCCGGCGCCGAGCACGCCCCAGGGGCTCCACTTGCCGAAGACCAGCGAGGCCAGGGCGATGAAGCCAGTGCCGTGGATGGACGTGACCGTGTACTGGATATCCTGGGTCAGCACCATGGTAGCGCCGGCGAGGCCGGCGAGGGCGCCGGAGATGACGACCCCGGCGTAGCGCATGGCGTAAACGTCTATGCCCATGGAGGCGGCGGCCTGCGGGTGCTCGCCGCAGGAGCGCAGGCGCAGGCCGAAGGGCGTCTTCTTGACGACGTACCAGGTCAGGACGACCAGGGCTATGGCGACGTAGAAGGTAGGGTAGATCTCCCGGAAGAGCGCCGGTCCTAAGACGGGAACGTTCTCGAGGAGCGGCACGGTTATCTTGCGGAGCCCCGAGCTGAAGGCCCTGGTCCGTTGCTGGCGGAAGATGATCTGGCAGAGGTACACGGTCAGCCCGCCCGCGAGTATGTTGAGGGCGGTACCGGAAATGACCTGGTCGGCCTTGAGGTTGATGCTCGCGAAGGCGTGGAGGAGCGAGAAGGCGACGCCGGCCGCCAGGCCGCAGAGCAGGCCGAGCCAGGGCGCGAACGGCGTGAGCGGCTCGAGCACGACGGTGACCGAGGCGCCGGCGAAGGCGCCGACCATCATGATGCCCTCGAGCGCGATGTTCACCACGCCGGAGCGCTCGCTGAAGAGCCCTCCCAGGGCCGCCATGATGATGGGCGCCGCGAACATCAGCGCTATGGGGAACATCTCGAGTATCAGTCCGAGGCTCATACGCCGGCCTCCTCGCC
>CAZNNA010000299.1:0-3212 GCA_964573825.1 uncultured Treponemataceae bacterium | reverse complement strand
GTTGTCGCCGGTAGCGGCGTTGTCGCCGGTAGCGGCGTTGTCGCCGGTAGCGGCGTTGTCGCCGGTAGCGGCGCTAGCCGCCAGAGCGGCCCGGGCGGCCCGTCGTCCCCTCGCCAGCTCGAGTACGCGCTCCAGGCCCAGCTTCATGGCGACGAACATGACAATGGAAGCCTGGATGATGCCGCCGATCTCGCGAGGGATGCCCGCTGACTGCATGAGCGGCCCGGCCGACTTGAGTACGCCGAAGAGCAGGCCCGCGAGGAGTATGCCCGGCGCGCGGTTCATGCCTACGAGCGCCACGGCTATGCCGTCGAAGCCGTAGCCCTCGGCGGCGGGCAGGGCGCGCCCGAAGCTGAAGGTACCGGTCGTGATGATGGCGCCCGCGAGCCCGGCGAAGGCTCCGGCTATGACCATGGAGAGCACCATGTTGCGCTCGACCTTCATGCCGGCGTATTTCGCGGCGTCCTTGTTGAAGCCGACGGCCCTGAGGCCGTAGCCGAAGGTCGTCTTCTCGAGGATGAACCAGAAGGCCACGACGGCGAGTATGACCGGGACGAAGCCCCAGTTGAGCCTGGAACCGTTGGTCAGGTCGGCGAGCCATTGATCCTTGAGGAGGGCGGAGGCCGGGAACTCGGCCGTCTTGACCCGGTCCACGGAACCGAAGACGTTGAGTATGGTCCAGTTGTTGAGGTGCAGCGCTATGTAGTTGAGCATGATGGTGACCACGACCTCGTGGACGTTGAAGCGAGCCTTCAGGAAGCCCGGCACCGCGCCCCAGACGGCGCCGGCGGCCATGCCGCCGAGCAGCACGAGCGGCACGTGCACGATGGCCGGGGCCTTGACGGTCAGGGCCACGGCGGTGGCGGCCAGGGACCCTACCATGACCTGCCCCTCGGCGCCGATATTGAAGAGCCCCGTCCGGAAGGCGAAGCCGACGCAGAGGCCCGTCAGGATGATGGGCATGGCCTGGATGACGAGCTCGCCTATGTGCCGGGGATTGAAGCCGCCCGTCGCGAGGTTGACGCCAGTCAGTCCCTGGAGGATGGCGTTGAACATCATGAGGGGGTTCTTGCCCGTTATGAGCACGACTATCGATCCGAGGAGGAACCCGAGGGCTACGGCGAAGAGGGGCACGAGGATCTTATGCCCCTTATCGCCCGATGACTTGATCGTTGCCATGCTACACGGCCTTCCTGACCGAGCCGGACATCATGAGCCCGAGCTCGTTCTCGTCGGTCTTGTCGGCGTCGACTATGCCCACGATCTCGCCGCCGTAGATGACCGCGATGCGGTCGGAGACGTCGAGGATCTCGTCGAGCTCGAGGGATACGAGGAGTATGGCCTTGCCCTTATCCCGCTCCGCCACGATGCGCTTGTGGATGTACTCGATGGCCCCCACGTCCAGGCCCCGCGTCGGCTGGGCTATGACGAAGGCGTCGGGAGACCTGTCTATCTCGCGGGCCAGGATGGCCTTCTGCTGGTTGCCGCCGGACATCGACCGGGCCAGGGTCGCGGGTCCCTTGCCGGCCCGTACGTCGAATTCGGCTATGAGCCTATCGGCGTTGGACCGTATGGCCGCCGCGTCCAGGACGCCGTAGCGCGAGAAGGGGGCGCGCCCGTAGGAATGGATAACCATGTTCTCGTCGAGCCTGAAGTCCAGTACGAGTCCGTGCCGGTGCCTGTCCTCGGGAATGTGCCCGAGCCCCCGGTCGAGGCGCTGGCGCACCGGGAGCCTCGTCACCTCGTGTCCGTGGATGCGTACCGAGCCCGACTCTATCCTGGCGAGTCCCGTCAGGGCCTGTATGAGCTCGGTCTGGCCGTTGCCGTCTATGCCGCAGAGCCCGAGTATCTCGCCCTTGCGTACCGAGAGCGACAGGTCCTTGACCGCGAGGATATCCTTGGAATTCTTCACCCTGAGGGACTGTATCTCCAGGACGACCTCGCCCGGCGAAGCGGGCCCCTTATCGACCGAGAAGTTGACCTCGCGGCCTACCATCATCTCCGCCATGGAGGCCTCGCTGGCGTCCTTGACGGCGACGGTGCCTATGAGGCGGCCTCGGCGGAGCACGGTACAGGTGTCGGCGACCGCCTTGATCTCCTTGAGCTTATGGGTGATGAGGAGGATGGTCTTGCCTTCCTCCACCAGGCGGCGCATCACGGCCATGAGCTCATGGATCTCCTGGGGCGTAAGCACGGCGGTCGGCTCGTCGAAGATGAGGATCTCCGCGTCGCGGTAGAGCATCTTGAGTATCTCGACCCGCTGCTGCATGCCCACGGATATGTCCTCTATCCTGGCGCAGGGATCGACGTCCAGGCCGTAGAGCCTCGACAGTTCCTCGACCTTCTTAGCCGCCTTCTTCACGTCAATGGACAAGCCCTGCCTAGGCTCGAGGCCGAGGATGATGTTCTCCATGACGGTGAAGTTATGCACCAGCTTGAAGTGCTGGTGCACCATGCCTATCCCGAGCTCGTTGGCGACGTTGGGATCGCTCACGACCGCGGCCTGGCCGCGGATCCGTATGCTTCCCCCGTCGGGTTGGTAAAGGCCGAAGAGAATGCTCATCAGCGTCGACTTGCCGGCGCCGTTCTCGCCGAGGAGGGCATGGATAGAGCCCTTCTCCACCTGGAGCGTGACGTCGTCGTTCGCGCGTATGCCAGGGAAATCCTTGACGATATTGAGCATCTCGATGATGTACGCCATCGCGTGCCCCCATGGGAACTAGATATGCCCTCGCGCTTGCCGCGCGGGGCCGCTAAGGATACACCAAAAGCGGGCGTTATGAAAGCAAAAAAGGCCCCCGCCGGTTGAGGCGGGGGCCTTCGCTACCGCTAGGCTAGCTTACTTCTTGGCGGGAACCTCGGAGACCGCGAGGGCTCCGGAGGCGACCTTGTCGGCGTATTCCTTGACCTTGGCCACTATATCGGCCGGGAGGTTGGGGTTATCGGCGGGGATGCCGACGCCGCCGTTCTTGAGGGAGAGCACGAGCACCTGGCCGCCGGGGAACTGGCCGGCGAGGGTCTGCTTGGCGACCTCGTAGGCGGCCACGTCGACGCGCTTCATCATGGAGGTGAGCACGGCGGACTTGGTGCCGTAGATACCGTCGGCGTACTGGTCCTTGTCGACGCCGATGGCCCAGCGCAGGTTGCCCTTCTGGGACCTTTCCTTGGCTTCCTTGATCATGCCGTTTCCGGTTCCACCCGCGGCGTGGAAG
>CAZNNA010000298.1:0-4380 GCA_964573825.1 uncultured Treponemataceae bacterium | reverse complement strand
GCACCTTGGCGATCTTCAGGCCATAGGCCATGTTGTCGTAGACGCTCATGTGCGGATAGAGCGCGTAGTTCTGGAACACCATGGCGATGTTCCTGTCCTTGGGCGGTACGTCGTTGACTACTTGCCCGTCGATGCTGATCTCGCCGCCCGAGATCTCCTCGAGACCGGCTACCATGCGGAGCGTCGTCGACTTGCCGCAGCCGGACGGACCGACGAAGACGACGAATTCCTTGTCCTCGATGACGATGTTGGCGGCGTCTACCGCCTTGACGTTACCGTCGTAGATCTTGGTAACGTCCTTCAGGATTACCTTGGCCATGGGCCCTCCCCTTCAGAATGTAGAGGCTATCTTATGAGGGCCAGTGTACGGGCTTTACGGAGGGTTGTCAAACCTCGATCGCCCGGTCCCGTCGGCGCGAACGCGGAAGACCGCGCTTGACAATATGCCGAGGCGACCCGACAATGGCCGGACGATCCTTCGAGCCCCCCTTGCCTACCGGTTCCTCGCCACCGCGATGACCCACGGCGGTCGGGCCACAGGGCCGAGCGCGGAAACGCCTCGACCTTCCGCGCTTGAAAAGGAGGACGCGAGGTGGGCCACGCTATCCCCGCGCTCGCGGCGATAGCCGCGCTTTCCCTATCCCAAGCCTTCGCCGCCCCCGCGGTCGCCGCGGCGACGCCGCTTCCCGAG
The DNA here is from genome assembly GCA_964573825.1 of uncultured Treponemataceae bacterium. Classification (GTDB taxonomy): domain Bacteria; phylum Spirochaetota; class Spirochaetia; order Treponematales; family UBA12059; genus SZUA-370. The sequence goes on along the minus strand of CAZNNA010000298.1, from coordinate 3,689 downwards.
CTACGCTACAACGGCGCCGCCCTAGCCGCGCCATCGACCCCGCCGCGGCCGCAGCCGAGCGGAGGGACGCCCGAGGCTCCTAGCCGTTCAACGAGCGCCCCAGCCGTCGTAGGCTACAGCCTCGGCGAGCTCTTCCCGCCCCAGCTCGAGGCCTGGCGCCTCACGGTGACTCGATCGATGCCAGGCGGCGCCCTCGCCTCGGACGCCCTCGATGACGACGGGCTCGGCGAGGCGCTCTACGAGACGCTCCTCGTCTCGAGCGGCGAGGGCTGGGACCTGCTCCTCGCGCCCGACGGGAAGGGCCGGAGGCGGCGCTACGGTAGCGTAAAGGCCGTCGCGCTCGAGGGAGAGGCCTGCCCGGAGCGGAACCTCGAGGCCTGGGCCTCCTGGGAAGGCGTCCCGGAGCTCAAGGCGGAGATCCGGCGCTGGGCGGAGCGTTCGGGCGTCACGGTGAAGACCGTCGACGTACCGTCCATCAAGAGCAAGCTCGTCACCGTGCTACGGGGCGGGGGCAAGGTTCCCGACCTCGTCATGGTGCAGTCCGATTACCTGCCGGACCTCGCCTGGGCCGGCGCCCTCCAGGGCCTCGACGGGCTCGCCCTGCCGGCGGCGGAGCCCAAGGGCAAGGAGGCCTTTCGCCTGGGCGGGAGCCTCCTGGCAGCGCCGTTCTACTGCGACACCCAGCTCGTCTTCTACGCCGCGGACCTCGTCCGCAAGGCACCTCCGGACGACTGGACGCTCGCCGACATGGAACGGCTGGCACGAGCCTCCGGCGCCAAGGTGCCGGCCGCCTGGAACGCCTACTCTGCCTACTGGTTCCTGCCCTTCGCCCTCGGCTTCGGCGCGGACGCCCTCGTGAAGGCCGACGGATCCATGGACGTACGGCACCCGGCCTATCGCGGCGCCCTGGGCTACCTTCGCGGCGCTATCGACCGAGGCTTCCTCTCCGCCATGGAGCGCGATGCCATGATGGCCTACTTCAGCTCCGGCAAGGCCGCGTTCATCCTTTCCGGCTCGTATAGCGTACCCGAGTTCACGCGCCTGGGGCTGGCCTTCAGCGTCGCGCCCTACCCCCTCGTCGAAGCCGGCGGTAGGCGCGTCGCCCCGCTCCTGGACTACAAGGGCTGGGCGATCACCCGCACCGCCCGTAGCCCCGCCCTGGCCAGGCGCCTCGCGCAGCACCTCTCGAGCGCCGGCGTCCAGGCGTCCTTCTGCGGCGCCCTGGGCAAGCTGCCCGCCAACGGCGAGGCCTGGGACCTCGCTCCCGTGGCCGGAACGGGCGATTACCGCCGCGCGCTCAGGGCGAGCTACGAGGCCGGCGTCGCCGTCCCCCCGGCCCCGGTCTACGGGGACTTCAAGAACGCCTCGTGGAAGCTTATCAGGTTGTTCCTCGCGGGCTCGATGAGCGCCGACGAGACGATATCGGCCTTGGCGACCATCCTCGAGGCGAGGGCCGAGCGATGACGCGACGCCGCGCGGGGATAGCGCGTATTCGTAGATACCAATAGGTCAAGGAGAAACGCATGAGGAAACTACTAGCATCGAGGCCGCGAGCGCTCGCGGCCTCGCTCGTCGCGCTGGCCGCGACCCTGGCCCTGGCCCTGGCCGCCTGCGTCAGCAGCGACGCCGCGCCGAAATCGGGACAACCGGTCGCCGGCACGGGCGCCGGCCCCAAGAGCCCGCAGGACTTCCAGGACGGCTCCGGCTGGTCGATCGAGCTCAAGGGCGTGCGCAAGGCCGCGCTATGGCAGAGCTACTACGACGCGGCCAAGGCCCACGGCAGCCACTACGAGGAACGCGTCGTAGAGAAGAAGGGCGGCAAGGCCAGCTACCGCGGCATGCCCCTCCGCCTGGCCATAGCCATGATAGACGGGAACGAGGCCGACCATGCCTGGCTCTTCGACGCCGAACTCTGGGCCGCCGGCTACGACGTGACCCTCGTGGCCAAGGACGGCTACTCGGCCACCTTCAACACCAAGGACGTAGCCCCGGGGGCCCTCATCATCGCCGACCGGGAGAACGGGCAGCCGATCGCGCCCATGGTAGTCGGAGACGCCGCCAAGACGCTCTGGGTCAAGGACCTCGTCCGTATCGAGACCTCCTTGTCGACGAGCGCCCTCGCGGCGGCGGCCGACTCCTTCTCGCTCGCCATAGCCGTCAACGGCGCGGAAGCGAGCTTCTCGCTCAAGGAACTGGAGGGCCTGCCCATCTACGTCGAGGGGAAGGGCGCCTACACGACGAGCGCCGGCACACGCTACGAGGGCGTCTACGGCGGCGTCCGCCTACGGGCGCTCCTCGAGAGCTACGCGACCCTATCGGCCGACGACTCGATCACCTTCGTCGCCATGGACGGCTACGAGATGAGCTATCCCGGCAAGACCGTGCTCGACGAGAGCGACGGCGAGTGGCTCCTGGCCTTCAGGCTCGACGGCGACTACCTGCCCAAGGATCCCGGCTACGTACGCACCATCAAGATAGGGCCCAAGACGCCCAACATCGACGGCCACCTGTCGGTCCGCATGGTCAAGAAGATTGTGGTCAAGCAGAAGGACTTCGTCGATTTCTCGCTCAAGCTGTCCGGCAGGATGGACTTCGTCCACGACCGGGCCACCATCCAGAGCTGCGTCAGCTGCCACAAGAAGAGCGTGACGTTCTCCCACAAGGGCACCGAGGCCGAGTACACGGGCTTCCCCCTCTGGCTCCTCATGGGCTACGTCGACGACCCCAAGTACGCCCCCCACAAGCAGGACGCCTCCATACCGACCTACATGGACGCCGCGGCCGCGGCGGGCTACGCCATCGACCTCGTGGCCACCGACGGCTTCAAGGTCACCCTGAGTTCCAAGGACGTCACCCGCAACGACGACGTCATCGTCGCCATGTACAAGAACGGCGAGAAGCTGCCCGCGTCCGAGGCTCCCTTGACTATAGTCTGGGACAAGGCGGCCAAGAAGGTACCGGAGGGCATCAAGAACATACGGAGCCTCTCGAGCGTCGGAGCGCGTTTCTGATACGGTATCGCGGAGCGTGCAGATTGGCGGCCGACTACGGCCGCCTGGTCCCGCTCGCCCTCCTCGTCGCCTTCGCGGGCCTCGCGCCCTTCCTGTCCGCCCTCGCCGGCAGCCTTGCCGCCGGCGGCTCAGGCGACTTCGTCGGCCTGGCAAACTACCGGACGCTGCTCGCCGACCGAGGCTTTCCCCTGTCCGCCGCCATTACCGCGGGCTGGAGCCTCCTCTCGGCCGGTGCCACCCTGGTCCTGGCCTATCCCCTGGCCTGCCTGGCGCGCGACTCTCGCCGAGCCTACGCCCTGCTCTTTCCCGTGCTCGTGGCCATGTGGGCCGTGCCGGTCTACATAGGCGCGCCGCTCTGGCGCTTCGTACTCCACGGAGCCGCCGGCGACTCGGTCTGGCGCTCGCTCACGGGCATGGAAGTCAACCTGATGGAGTCGCCCGCGGCGGCCTTCATCGCGAGCGCCCTCGTCGCCGCCTGGTTCCGCCTGCCCCAGGCGGTCTTCATACTGCTGGCGGCCCTCGGGCGCTCCCGCAAGGCCATAGACGAGGCTGCCCGCATCGACGGCGCGGGCCCGGCCGCCCTGGCCTTCTCGGTGCGGCTCCCGGCCATGGGCGGCGCCCTGGGCGCCGTGGCCGCCCTCGAGCTCGTCTCGGCCTTCAAGGAATTCACCATACCCT
>CAZNNA010000297.1:3197-4400 GCA_964573825.1 uncultured Treponemataceae bacterium | reverse complement strand
GTGCTTGCGCGTGGCCAGCACCTCGGAGAAGAAGCGGCGGTACTTGTCCTCGCAGGCGTAGGACTTGATGATGCGGACGCCCGAGAAGCTCATCTCCAGGCGGGCGTTGATGGCGCTGATGGCTTCCTGGTTGCGCTGGAAGGTGTCGTAGATCCTGTCCTGGGTCACGTAGAAGATGCCTATCATCACCGGCAGCGTGGCTATGGAGCAGAGCGTCAGCCTCCAGTCGAGCATGGACATGGCAGCCAGGCAGAAGCCGACCTTGGTTATGGACTCCACCGCCCTGAAGATGCCCGAGCAGAGGAACCAGGGCAGCTTGGGGAAGTCGTAGAGGTCGTCGGTCAGGCGCGTCACCACGTCGCCCGAAGGGAAGGCGGAGAAGAAGGCGTGATCCTTGCCGAGCACGCGGCGCCAGTACTTGGAGCGGAGCGCGTGCTCGAAGACGCTGTTGGTCACGCCGCGTATGCCCGGGAAGAGCGAGGCGACGAGGCCACCGAGGCCTACCGCCGCGAAGACGAGGAGCAGCCGGTTCACCTCGGCCATGGGGTCGGCCGAGCCGGGGCTCTCCAGGAGCCCCTGGATCGTGTCGAGGAGTCGCTTGCAGAGGTATGGGTAGGTCACCGCCACGGCGCTCGACAGGAGCGTCAGGAAGAAGAGGCAGGCTATGAGCCAGGGCCGCTCCCGCCATATGCGCGCTATGAAGCGCAGGTGGCGCCACCCGTCGGGCTTGGGATCTAGGCTCGGGTTGGCGCTCATGGGGTTACCTCCGTCTCGGCGGCCAGGTCGGGGAATTGGAGCCGTACGAGCTCCCGGTACTCGGGCAGGGCCTCGACGAGCTCCTCGTGGGTACCGCGGGCTACGATGCGCCCGTCCTTGAAGAAGAGGATCTTGTCGGCCTTGAGTATGGACGACAGGCGGTGGGCCACGATCAGGGCCGTCCGGCCGGCTAGGAGGACGTCCATGCTCTCCTGGATCCGGCGCTCGGTGGCTACGTCCACGGAGGCGGTCGCCTCGTCCATGATGACGAGCTCGGCCCCGAAGGCCACGGCCCGGGCGAAGGACAGGAGCTGCTTCTCTCCCATGGACAGGTTGGCGCCCCGCTCGTGCAGGCGCGTATCGAGCCCGTCCGGCAGGCGCGCTATGAAGTCGTCGGCATGGACTATGCCCAGCGCGCGGTTTGCGTCGTCGGGGCCGAGCGAGTCG
>CAZNNA010000297.1:0-3187 GCA_964573825.1 uncultured Treponemataceae bacterium | reverse complement strand
TGCGGCCGGGGAACACCTCCGCCGCGCGCACGGGGCGCGAGACGAAGCCGTCGGCGTGGACGACCCTCAGGGCCCTATTCGCGTCGTCGGGGCCGAGCGAGTCGTCGTAGACCCTTACGTTCTCGAGCACCGTACCGGGGAAGAGGTAGACGTCCTGGAGCACGAGCCCCACGGACCTTCTCCAGGCCCGCAGGTCTAGCTCGCCGAGCTCCGCGCCGTCGACCAGTACGGAACCCGAGCCCGGGCGGTAGAAGCCGCAGAGCAGGCTGACCGTCGTCGTCTTGCCCGAGCCCGAGGGGCCCACGAGGGCCACGGTCTCGCCCTTGCGTATGGTGAAGGACACGTCGTCGAGGACCGGCTCCCCGTCCTTGTACGCGAAGGATACGTTGCGGAACTCAATCGATCGCTCGAACGACGGGGCTCGACCCCCGCCCGAGGGCTCGGGCTCCAGGGCGAGTATGCCGAAGACGCGCTCCAGGGCCACCCGGGCCTGCTGTATGCCCCGGATGTTCTCGCCTATGCTCATGAGCGGCTCGAAGAGCCGTATGCCGTACTCTATGAAGACGAGGAGCGTGCCCACGGTCAAGGCCCCCGAGAAGACGCCGGGCGCCACGAGCCGCACGATGAGGATGATGAGGAGGGGGCCGCCTAGGAAGTTGAAGAAGCCCATGGTCGTATACTCGGTCATGCCGGCCCGTATCTCGGCGTCGCGCTTCTCCTTGCTCGCCCGCTCTAGGCGCCCCGCGGCATGGTTCGCGCGGTTGAAGGCCTGGAGCACCTCGATGCCTTGGACGAACTCCGTGAGTATGGCGCTTATCTCCGCGTACTTCTTGCGGCCCGTCTCGTAGAGGGGGCGCAGTCGATCGAACACGAAGAGGAAGCCGGCCAGGAGGATGGGCGTGGGTAGGAGTATGAAGGCCGCCACGCGGGCGTCCACGGCGAAGAAGACGGCGAACATCCCGAGGAAGTAGAGGACGTTGCCTACGAGCATGATGCCGGTCTCGCTGAAGAGCTGCTTGACCCGCTCCGTGTCGTTCTCGACGCGCGCCATGAGCTCGCCCACGGGGTGGGCGTCGAAGTAGGAGACCGGCAGGGTGAGCATGTGGGAGAAGAGGTCCTGCTTGATGGTGGTAACGACCCCGAGCCCCAGGCGTACGATGGTCATGGTCTGGTAATAGGTAAGGAGTCCCATGGCCACGACCAGGCCTAGGTAGGCCAGGGCGTAGCGCACCATGAGCCCGACGTTCCCGGCGGGTATGGCGTCGTCTATGAGCGCGCGGAGGATGAGCGGGCCCGATAGCCTGGCCGCCGTGGCCAGGGCCATGGCCAGGAAGCCCGCGGCGAAGAGTCCCTTGTGGGGGGCTAGGTAGGATAGGAAGCGCTTAAGGACGGCGCGGCGTTCCGCGCCCTTCTGTCTGTTCATATGGTGTTCCTCGGAAGGCCGGCGGTTCCCCGGGGGCGGACGGATCCGCGCTAGCCTCCGCCTGACGATAGCGCCTCGCGCGGCGCGTGAATAGGGACAGCTTGACTATAACGGAGCCGCGCCTCGGCGCGCGCCGTAGGAGGCTACGTAGAAGGCTATAAGGAGGCGCTACAGGAGGCGCGCTATCAGGGGAATGGTCGCCAGGGATAGAGCGGTAGTCGCGAAGACGAGGCCCGAGGCCGTGACCTCGTCGCCGCCGTAGACGCCGGCCAGGATGGTACTGTTGGCCGCGACGGGCATGGCCGCGGCCAGTACGGGCACCGCCAGCTCGAGCCCGGCAAGGCCCGCGGCGCGGGCGCCCGCGTAGAGGAGCAGGGGAAGGCTCGCGAGTCGGTGGAAGGACGTTACCCAGAGCCTCGGGTTGGCGACGACGCCCGAGAGGCGCGTCTGCGATAGCACGGCGCCTATGACGACCATGGCCAGCGGCGTAGTCATGCCGCCGAGCAGGTCCAGGGCCGGGGCTATCGGCTGCGGTATCGTCACGGAGCCCAGGAAGAGCCCGAAGCCGACGAGGGCCGAGGCTACGGCCGGGTTGAGGAGTAGCCTCGCGGCCGCCGCAAGGCGAACCCCAAGCCGAGCGAGCGGGGCGGTGGGGGCGGTGGAGGCGTCCGTTACGCCCGCGGCGGCCTTCCCGCTCGCCGCAGCCGGGTCCCGGCCGGCTATGAGCACGACGCCCACGGAGAAGGCAAGGAGCTGGAAAGGGATATTGTAGATGGAGAGTATGAAGAGGCTCTCCTTGCCGAGCAGGGCCTCGGCCACGGGAAAGCCCATGAAGGCCACGTTGGAGAAGCAGAGGGCGAAGCGGTGGACGCCGAGTTCCGCCCTGCCGGCTCGCCTATAGGCGAGGGTCAAGGCGTACGCGACGGGAAAGGAGAGGGCGTAGACCGTCGAGGACACGAGGAGGATTCGCAAGGCCTGGTCCCGGAGCTCGGGGCTGAAGGGGCGCTGCATGGACATGACTATGACGGCGGGCAGGGTGAAGTCGACGAGGAAGCGCGACAGGGCGCGGGTCGAGTCGGGCCTGAGGACGCCCATGCGGCCGGCCGCGAAGCCCGCGGCTATGAGCATGAAGAGTATGAGGCTCTGGGAGAAGGCTGGGGACAGGCTCTGCATGCCCATCTTTATACCCCGCGAGCGGGTCCTTACGGAAGCGCCTCGCCTTGCGATACGAGGAGGCGCACGTCGCAGCGCTCGGACCAGCGGCAGGTGGCGCAGGCCGCTCCGGGGCAGCCGAAGAAGTCCTCCTCCCGCTCGAGCTGCTCTATATGCCAGGATATGTCGTCGATATAGGCGTCCAGGGCCTCCCGCCGGCGCCTGGCCTCCTCGAGCCGGACCCGGTACTTCTCGGCGAGGCTCCTGCGTACCTCGTCGCCGGAGCGGTCCCTACGCGCCAGGTCGAAGATCTCGCGTATCTCGGCCAGGGTCAGCCCGTAGTCCTTGAGCTGCTGAATGCGCCTGAGGCGTACCGCGTTGCGCTCGGAGTAGCGCCTATGCTTGCTGCCGTCCCGGTCCTCCGCCTCGAGGAGGCCCAGCTCCTCGTAGAACCGTATGGTTCGCGAGGTAATGCCGAACATGCGGCCGAGCTCGCCTATCTTGTATGAACGTTCGGGAGACATGGATATTGACCTTTAACGTAAGCTTGGCGCCGCGTAAATCCATAGGGACTCACGGCCGGCGCTCGCCTGCGAGTATACTCGGCCCGTC
>CAZNNA010000296.1:0-4455 GCA_964573825.1 uncultured Treponemataceae bacterium | reverse complement strand
ATACCATTCTTGCCCGTGCCCGGGCCGGGGAAGAACGCGCCTCCCGACAGGGCTAAGGCGACGTCGCTTACCGGCTTGTACGAGAGCCGCCCGGAAGCCTCGAAACCTCGGTACGGGACCGAGTCGGCAGGCTTGAGTATGAGGGCGGCGCCGGTTCCCAGGGATAGGCCGCGGGCTGGCGCCAGCGAGGCATCGAAAGAACAGCCGAGGGCGTCGGAGAAGGCGTTCGTGGCGATAGTGGCCACGGTGCCGGCCCGTATCGGCTTAAATGCCCGCATCGGACCGGTCGCGTCGTAGTCGCCGCCGGCCCAGTTACAGGAGGCGGATATTCGCAGCCCGAGGGCCTCGGGGAGCGAGAACCTGAGGCTCGCTCCCGCGGCCATGGCGTAGAAGAAGCCCGTATCCTGGCCGAGCTCGGCGATGCCCCAGAGGCGCCAACGGAAGGCGCGACCGGCGCGGCCCTCGATGAAGGGCTCCAGGTACTGCGTATGAGTCGGCGTGCCCGCCGTCTCCAGGTCGAACTGTGCCCAGGCGTCGAGGCCGAAGTCGTGCAAGGGCAGGAGCTCGACCGCCCGTACCCCGAGCGAGGCCACGAGGCGCGAGGGGGCGAAGTCGTTCGGCCAGCCTTGCGCCGTCGAGGCCAGGCGAGCGAGGTCGTCTGCGTCTATGGCTATCCTCGCATAGTCCTTGAAGGTCAGTCCGGTATATGCCGCGGCGGCGTTCAGCTGGATACCGCCGAGGGAGACGACGGCCTTGGCTCCGTCGAGGAGCCCGCTGACGACGCGCCCCGAGTAGTCGGAGAACGGTACGCGCCCCATCGACCAGGCGAGGCTGGCGTTATCGCCGAGCGGCAGGAACCCCTCCCATTCGACGCGCCCGGCGGTAATGGACCACCAACGGATGTCGGCGGTCGCGGCGGGCACGAGGTAGAAGGTTCCGGCGAACTCGTAGACGGCCGAGGCGTAGAACGACGAGAAGACTCCCAGGGGCAGCGACAGCCAGGCCAGGGCCTGGTCTTCCTGCTCGAGCGACACGGCGCCTAGACCGACGGCGTTTACGGTCGTCGAATTATCTATGACGAGGCCGAAGTCCAAGGCGGCGGCGGGAAGGGCGAGGAACGCGGCGAGAACGGCCGCGATGATGGAAAGGCGCTTCATTGGGCTATCCCCTTTACGTCGAACACGCGACCGAGCATGCGGACGGCCATGGAGCCGGAGAGGCTCATGTCGGGGTCCGAGCGCCCCTGGATGACGAGGTTCGCGGCGAGCTGCCGGTACGCGTAGCGAGGGCCGGGGAAGACGGCGTACAGCAAGCCGCCCTTGAGCCCGAAGGCGCGCATAAGGAGGTAGGAATAATCCTTGAGCCGTATCGACGCGCCGGCCGAGGCGCCCTTGGGAGCCCAGCCGAAGGTCTCGAGCAACTCGAAGGCCCTGGCCTCGTCGGCGTCCTCGCCGAGATTATCGGAGGCGACGAGTACGAGGTAGGCCGCCTGGCCCATCGTGACCTCTTCGGACTCGAGGAGGCTATCGACGAACTCGTTCGACTGCGCGAAGGCGTACAATCCCGCGGCCGCGAGGGCGAAAAGCAATACGATGGTTCTTTTCATGACATACCTTACAATGGGATATGCGTGGGAGTATACTACGGGGGAAAAAATAAATCAGCCGTCGGAGGCTCCAGGTGAAGAAAAACAAGATATCGAGGCGTCTACTCATAGTGCCGCTCGTCATAGGCTCGGCGCTCGCCCTGCTCTACCTGGCGCCGGGGTGGCGCTCGCTGGAACGGCGGATCTACGATATGTTCCTCGGCCTCAAGCCGGCCGTGGAAGAGGACGCCTCGATCGTGCTCCTCGATATCGACGACCCGTCCATCGACGAGATAGGGTCGTACCCGTGGCCGCGAGGCCTCCTCGCCAGGGGCCTCGAGTCCCTGGCCGAGCTCGGAGCGGACTACGCGGTCTTCGATATCGAGTACCTAGAGAAGAGCCCGATGACGGTGGACTCGACCTACCTCAAGGGATCGCTCCGCTCCGAGTTCCACGCCTCCTTCGAGGAGATCGGCTCGAACGTGCAGGACGTCTTCAGCGCCGTCGCCAATCGGCAGATACCGCTCTCCAAGGCGGGCGACTACGGCACCGCCCTCGTCGAGATGATAGACGGTACCCGCGACGAGCTCTATGCCAAGACGGAGCTCGTAGCCATAGAGAACGACAGTTACCTCGGGCACGCGATGCGGCTCTTCGGCAACGCCTTCGTCACCCTCAACATGCAGGAAGACCCTCCGCTCGAGGCCTTCGCCGATAGGCATGCCCTGGCGGCCGAGCGCTTCACCTATCCGGGCATCTCCGTAGAATCGTTCAGGGACACGCCGAGCAAGAGCTATCTAGTACCCATACCGGAGATCAGCGGCATGGCCAGGAACGCCGGCTTCACCAACGTGGAGATTGACTCCGACGGCGTGCGGCGGCGCTTAAGGCTCGTCGACATGGTAGGCGGCAAGCCCTACCTCCAGCTAGCCTTCTCTCCCCTCCTTCGCAAGCTGGGAGAGCCCGAGGTGATCGTCCGCGAGGACGAGGTCAGGCTACGGGGCGCCGTATACGGCACGGAGCGCCGCGACGTCCGCATCCCCCTCGACTCGAACGGCATGATGCTCATTCGCTGGCCAAAGAAGCCGTACCTGGACAGCTTCAAGCACGTTCCCTTCTACAAGCTGCTCGAGCATCGCTCCGGCGGCGAGGACGTGGCTACGCACCTGCGCCTCCTCAAGTCTAACCAAGGCTGGAGCCTAGGTCCCGGGCTAGCGCCCATAGACGCCTGCCTCGACGTCTGGGCCAAGGCCGAGGGCTTTAGGACGCGGGCCCTCGAAAGCGGGGAGGCCGTGGACAAGGGAGCCTGGATAGACGCGATGCGCGAGTACTGGTCCACCGTCGAGGCCTTCCTGGCCCTGGACTTCGGGACCTCGGTACCGGCGCTCTTCGACGAGGCCCGGGACGCGGACGCCCCGGCCAACGCCCCGCTCTACGACGCGATCAAGGAAGACTTCTCGCGCCTCTACGCGAACGTGGCCGTAAGCTACGGCAACCATGCCCGCATAGACGAGGCGCTCCGGGCGATGCTCAAGGGGGCGTACTGCATCATCGGCTGGACGAGCACCGCGACGACCGATATAGGCGTCAACCCCTTCATCGAGCAGTACGTCAACGTCGGCACCCATGCCGCGGTAGCCAACACGATCCTGCAGGAGGATTTCCTCGTCGAGGCCCCGCTCTGGCTTTCCGCGCTGCTATCACTAGCGCTATCGGGCGCGATACTCTTGCTTATACGCCCCCTGGATACGGGCAAGCAGATCGTCGTCGGCCTCGGATCCACGGTGGCGCTCCTCGTAGCCTTCTACGCCGTCTTCCACGTTACGGGCGTCTACGTCGCCATGCTATCGCCGGTGCTATCGGTTTTCTTCTCCTTCCTCGTCTACTCGCTCGTATCCTTCATCCTGTCCGAGCGAGAGAAAAGCTTCCTCCGCAAGGCCTTCGGCACGTACCTTTCGGGAGACGTCATCAACGAGATCATCTCCGACCCTTCCATGCTTAAGCTCGGCGGCCAGAAGAAGTGGATCACGGCCATGTTCACCGACGTCAAGGGCTTCTCCACCATATCGGAGGCCCTGGACGCGGAGCGGCTCGTGCAGTTGCTCAATATCTATCTCTCCGGCATGAGCGACATCCTGCTCGAGCACCGAGGCACGATAGACAAGTACGAGGGAGACGCCATCATCTCCTTCTTCGGGGCGCCGGTCAGCTACGCCGACCACGCGACCCAGGCCTGCCGCTCGGCCCTCCTCATGAAGCGCAAGGAGGAGGAGCTCAACCAACGCTTCCTGGCCGACGGGATGAGCCCCAACCCTCTCCTCACGCGAATAGGCCTCAACACGGGCGACATGGTCGTAGGCAACATGGGTACCGAACGGAAGATGGATTACACCATCATGGGCAACGCGGTGAACCTCGCCGCCCGTCTCGAAGGCGTCAACAAGCAGTACGGCAGCTGGATACTCATGACCGACGACACCTACAAGGAGACGGGGGACGAATTCGTCGTGCGCCGCTTCGACAGGGTGCGGGTCGTGGGCATCAATACGCCCGTGCAGCTTTGGGAGCTCGTAGACTTCAAGTCGGAGATACGGCCTGAGCTCGTAGACTTCCTCGGTCGCTTCGAGGAGGCGCACGCGGCCTTCGACCGCCGCGACTGGAAGAAGGCCTCGGCCTTGTTCGCCGCGCTGGCCGCCGAGCGGCCCGATGACGGGCCGACCAGGTCGTATATAAAGAAGTGCGAGGTCTTCACGGTCAAGCCGCCCGCCCCTGATTGGGACGGGGTGTTCAGCCTGACGGAAAAATAACGCGATCGCGGTCTCCGTACGGAGCCGCGATCGCGGCGCGACGCTTCGCTCGCGCCATCGCGG
>CAZNNA010000295.1:0-4459 GCA_964573825.1 uncultured Treponemataceae bacterium | reverse complement strand
GCGGAAAGCGCGGTTGATTGAAAGAAACGTACTCTGCTCGCAGTATAGTGATACGGCGCCGCAGAATCAAGGGGGGCGGGCTTGTCAAGCGAAAAACATCAGCGGGCTCAGGCAGGATACCCGGCCCAAGGAAGCCGGGGCGCGCCAGGCCCGGGACGGCTGCCGCCTAAGCCAGACGCGCGCCCCGCCGCGGGCCTCCTCGCGACGCTCGGCGTAGGCCGCGCGCCGCTCCGGGGTCCCGCGGCTCCCGAGAGGCGGGGCAGGGAGCGCGGTGAACTTAATTCAGTCTCCCGATGAGGCTTTGCCCAGTACTGCAACGCCAAGATCGACATCCTTATCGACTACATCAAACCCCTGTACCATTCCTAACTGTTCGATTACACCGCCATAGGTATACGGCTTACTAGAGAGAATAATAGCAAAGACCTGATAGCTACCCTTAGATACATTGGGGATCTCAAGCTGATACGGACTATCAGCGCTATCCAAGACCTTGTTACTAAGCAAAGACATGCCCTCGCCCACCAAGACCGAAAGGTATCCAGAGATCTTCTGCCTACCGTCTTCAAACGTTATCGAGGCAGAAACGGTATATCCGGTCGTGCCACCCGTAATCAGGTAGGTTCTGCTAGCGGTAGCTATTGCTCCTGCTTTAGCATTAACAGCGAATAGCGTGAACTCATGTTCGCCATTCGCCATCGAGCTTGTATCCACCTGCACGGAGAAATCTCCATTAGTCGCTGTTATCGGCGCACCAACAGCGCCAGAGGTAATATAAAGGCTAGATACCTCTCCATTAGGATCGCTTAGGGTCCCGGTGAACGTCGTCGAGCCGCCGGTGATGGTAGAGCCTGCAGCGGGCTCCTTGAAAACAATCGTAGGTGGATTAGCCCTCGTCAGCGTAATCGTATATGGCTTGACCGTCGTGCCATCGGCGGCCAAAGCCTCTACGACGATAGTATTTTGACCTACGCTTAGTTCATGATATCCATGGCCGCTCCTAACGCTGCCGCCGGATATTGATGTTGCATCCACGATTATTGACGAAACATAGGATGGTACATCGCTCGTATAGGCAGTTGTACCAGTGTCAAATACTGGCGTTAGACCTATGGCCACCTCATACCCTCGAGGCTTAATGCCAAGGCTAGTTAATCCAGTATTACTAGACGCGGCTTGGTCTGCCCTCTTGATATCCAACGTGTACTCGCTACTAGCTTTCATGAACTCGGAAGTCACCTGTAACTTGATCTTAGTATCGCCAACTTTCAAGTCAACTTTCTGGGATCCGGTGAAGCCCTTATATCCCTCCCCATTGCCTATGTCGATTTCAACTTTCGAACCAGGATACTCTGCGCTCGCCAATACCGTCGTGCTATCAAGGGCATATGGCGCTACGATGCTATACCCGAGCATGCTTGGAAAGAAGTTGAGGCTAAGACCGCTGGTCGAGAGGGCTGCCAGCTTGGAGCTTTCCTGCCCGAATCGCTCCACCGATATGGTATAGGTCTTCTGCGTCACTCCATCGGCCGCGGTAACCACGATACGTAATGTGTTTATTCCTAAGGCCAATACGATATTGCCAGTACCATTCACGGCAGCATTCGTGTCCGCAGGTGTTGCCGTCAGAGTTATGCTGCCATTCTCATACGGGATTTTTGCTGATGTATACTCGTAGGTAGTCGATGAGAATTCAGGAGAAATAGTTACAGGAAATGGCTTTATCGAAGATGTCTTTAAATTTAGCGAAGTAAGCGTGGCATCATTCGAAGCGTTTTGATCTGCTCGCCTGATAGAAAGCGTATAAGTCTTCTTTGTCGTTCCATTGGTAGCGGTTACGATGATAGCAACTTCCTTTGTGGTACCGGCATCTCCAAGCGTAATGATACCGATTCCCGACACCGACGCATCCTTATTAGAAGGAACAGCCGCGATGACTACCTCGGTCGTTTCGTATGGTACCGTCGCTTTATACGCAAGGTTCGACTTTGTGAACCCAATATCTCGCGCGGCACCGCCGACGCTCAGTGAGAGAGACGACAGGAATGCATCAGTAGTCGGTGTTACGGGGATCTCAACCGTAACGGCGCACGCGGCGCTCTTGCCGCCGTCGGTCGTCTTGACGGTAACGGTGGCGCTGCCGGCTGCCTTGGCGGTCACGAGGCCGGTTTCCGATACCGTGGCCACGGCCTCGTCGCTCGAGCTCCAGGTCACTCGCGTATCGGTGGCGCCGGCCGGGGTCACCGTGGCCGTGAGCTGCCCGGTCTCGCCTACGGCCAGCGACAGCGAGGCCTTGTCGAGGCTTACGGACTCGACCGCTACGGCGGAATCGGGATTCACGGGCGGCGGGCAGGCAGTGAACAGGACGGCCGCGGCGAGGCTCGCCAGGGCCGCGACGAGGACGGTACGAGGTTTCATAGCGCTTCTCCCTATTACATCATTCTCTACGATTTTCCATCTGTTCGGCTAATCGTTTCGTTGTTCGGGATTATATCACGATAGATACGATATGCAATAACTCGCTTTACTTACTAGCATACGGCTTATGCACAGCATGACAGGAAGACCAAGCTCGCTCGTTGACAGAATCCCCGAACGCCCCCACACTATCCGATCCATGGATAGCCGCAGCGTCTATAGGCCCCTGGCCCCGGCCCTGCTCGTCGTGTCGGGAGCGGGCCATGGCATAGCGATCTGCCTCGCCTACATGGTCCCGCCTGGAGTCGGGGCCCCGGCGCCTTCGGCCTACTACGTACCGCTCCTCATCCTGAGCGCGACCCTCCTCGTTCCTATCGCGGCCCTGGCCCACGATCCGGGCGGGCTGTGGCTCTACCTGGTCGCCAAGGCGGGCATAGCCCTCCTCATCGTTATACCGCTGCGCGAGGCGGCGCCGCTCAAGGTGACGGTGCTCTGCGTGCTGGGCGCGGAGATATGCCTGGCCCTACCCCGCCCCTGGGCCGCGGCGGCGACCCTCGTCGCGCTGGCCGCCGCCCTGGCCTCCCAGTCGTCGCGCAAGGCCTGGGAGGAAGCCATCGCGCCCGCCTCGCTCAGGGAACTGGCCTACCTGGCGTTCCTACCCGCCCTGGCCGCCGTGACGGCGGGCGGGTATCGGGCCGCCCTCCTCGGCTACCGCCGCAGCGCTCTCGAGGCGCGGCGCCTACGCGAGGGCAGCCTGGCCATCATAGCCGCCAACGTACGCTTCCAGGAGCAGGCCCAGCGCCTCGAGGACGAGAGCTCGGCACGAGAACGGGAGCGCATCGTGCGGGAGATCCACGACATCGTCGGCTATACCATAGCCAACCAGACCATGGCCATGGAGGCTGCCCTTGTCCTCCTGGGCGACGAGGGCAACCGCGAGCGGCTCCGCTCCCTGCTGACCGAGGCCCGCGACCAGTCGCGCGACTGCCACGCCGAGATACGCTCCGCCCTCTACGACCTACGCCGCCGCGAGGCGCCCTACGAGACCTTCCAGGGCCGCCTCGTCAGCATCTGCCGCACCTTCGAGCGCTCGACCGGGGTAGAGGTCTCCTGCGTCTTCGTCGGGGACCAACCGGCCCTGCCGGCGGGCCTGGACTCGGCGCTCTACCGTATCGTCCAGGCGGCCTTGACCAACTCCTTCATGCACGGCAAGGCGCGGAGCGTCCGGGTACTGGCCCAGGGCCTCGAGGGCGTGCTCCACCTGTCCATCGACGACGACGGCGAGGGCGCGGCCCCTGGCGAGACCGCGGAGGGCATAGGGCTGTCGGGCATGCGCCAGCGCCTCGAGCCCTTCGGCGGGGAGCTATCCTACGGAGACTCGGGGCACGGCTTCGCCGTCAAGGCAGTCGTGCCGCTCGAGAATAGCCCCCCCCGCGCGGAGGCATACGCGTGAGACGCATACTCATAGCCGACGACCAGAAGCTCTTCGCCGAGAGCCTCAGGACAGTGCTCGAGGAGACCCAGGACGACTTCTCCGTCTGCGCCCTGGCGGAGAACGGCGAGGAGGCCCTGGCCGCCATGGCCGAGCACGGGCCGGATCTCGTGCTCATGGACGTGCGCATGCCCGTCATGGACGGCGTGGCCGCCGTCAAGCTCGCTCGCGAGCGCTTCCCGGAGACGCCCGTGCTCATGCTGACCACCTTCGAGGACGAGGCCTACGTGCGGGAGGCCCTGAGCCACGGTGCCAGGGGCTACCTCCTCAAGAACATACCCTACGCCGAACTCGTCGCCAGCATCCGGGCCGTACTATCGGGCGCCCTGCTCATAGACCCGCGCCTGATCGGGGCCCTGGTAGGACGCACGGGGACGGATGGCCGGCCGGCCGACGAACGCAGGCCCTCGGGCGGGGTCGACTATCCCGAGTGGTACGACGCCCTCTCTCGCCGAGAGAAAGACATCCTGGGACTCATGGTGGGCGGCTGCGCCAACGACGAGATAGCCGAGCGCCTCTGCGTGGCTCCCCAGACCGTACGTAACTACG
>CAZNNA010000294.1:3180-4463 GCA_964573825.1 uncultured Treponemataceae bacterium | reverse complement strand
CGCCGCGGAGCACCGGCGCTTGCGTTTCAGGCGCAACAACCTTCGGGGAACTATATACAGTTTCCCTCGATTTTTCAGTCGACTTGGCCGATACTATAGAGACATCGCGCTGTCGACGTTAAAATTCGCCTTATACGGAAGAAGGCCATGGCTAAGATAGGTATTCGCCTAGCTGACGGAAAATTCTACCCCATACTCCAGGACGAGGCGGCGGCTCGCAAGCGGCTCGTCGTGACAACCGTCAAGGACGACCAGCCGAGCGTCCAGATCGACGTGTATCGATCCACCCGGGAGAAGGACGACTACGTCGGCAGCCTCGTCATAGAGAATATACCGCCGCGTCCGAGCGGCGAGCCGGACATACGCCTGGACCTGAGCCTGGACGAGGATGGCAAGCTGAGCGCCTTCGCGGAGGAAGAGGCCTCGGGCGAGCACCAGGCCCTGACCGTCTCGCTCAAGTCCCTCTCGGAGGAGGAGAAGTACGAGATACCGGACTTCGACTTCCAGGAGGACGAGGGCTTCGACCTCTCCACCGACGAGCTTCCCGAGCCAGCGGAGCCGAGCGCGAGCCTCGGCGAGGAGCCGGGCTTCGGCGACGGCCTATCCTTCGACGATGCCGACTCCTTCGATGAGCCGGAGGCCCTGGCCGAGGATGAGCCGCTCGTCACCGTCGCCGCGGCCGGGACCGATAGGGGAGGCGCCGACTTCGCCGTTCCGGAGGAAGAGCCGGAAGGGAAGCCCACCCGCCGGCGCGCCTCTCCCCTGCTCGTCGGCATCATAGCGGCCCTGGCCACGGCTCTCGTGCTCGTGGCGGCCTTCTTCATCTACCGCTGGACGGCTGACCGCCCGGCCGAGCCGCCGACCGTCGTCTCCCGGCCCGCCGAGCCGGCCGCAACCCCCAAGGCTCCCGAACCCGCCAAGGTCGCCGAGGCTCCCAAGGCTCCCGAGCCGGCCAAGGTCGCCGAGGATCCTAAGGCTCCCGAGCCGGCCAAGGTCGCCGAGGCCCCCAAGGCCCCGGCTCCGGCCAAGGCGCCCGCCAAGACGGGCGTATGGCACAGGGTACGCTGGGGGGACACCCTATGGGACATCTCCATCACCTACTACAGGACGCCCTGGCTCTATAAGACCATCGCCAAGGCCAACAAGATACGTAACCCCGACCTCATCGTATCGGGGACCAAGATATACATTCCCCCGCGCTAGGCTCGAACGGCTTGCCCGTAGTAACCTAGACCGACTAACGAACGGCGGGGCCCACGACCCCGCCGTTATCATTGGCGGAG
>CAZNNA010000294.1:1657-3170 GCA_964573825.1 uncultured Treponemataceae bacterium | reverse complement strand
CTTCGCCCCGAACAGCGCGACGAGGAGCCTACGTGCGTCGATTCACCCTAGCCCTGCTATCCTTCCTCTGCCTCGCGGCCTCCGGCTGCGAGGGCGGTACCATCCACGGCCTCGACGAGGAGGCCTGGCTCGAGCTCCTCGCGTCGGGAGAGCCGCTGCCGATCAAGCCGGGCGAGCGCCTCGACTTTAGGGCCCTGGCGCGGCTCGGACCGGGCGCCTCGCTCTTCATAGGCATGCGGGCGCTGGAGGCCGGCGAGACGGACCTGGCCGTCGCGTGCCTCGAGGATTCCTTGCGCAGGGACGATGGCCGGCTCCGGCGACGCGCGGCCGAGCTGCTCGCGGAGACGCTCCTCGGGGCGAGCGACGGGCGGGCGCTCCTCAGGCTCTGCCGCTCCGACGCGGGCGCGGAGCTGGGAGCGCCTCGCCGCGCCTACCTCGAGCTACGGGCTCTCGCGCTCGAGGGCGACGACGAGGGCACGCTCTCGGCCATGGCGGCTTACAAGGAAACGCACCCTACGGAGGCCGCCCGATCCGCGCCCGAGCTCGCCGCGCTGACCGTGGAGGCGGGCCTGCGCGCGGGCGATCCCGCCTGGGTACCGGCCTTTTCCGAACTCGTCGCCATGGAATCTTCCGCTAGCGTCCACGCGGCGCTCGCCCGGGCCGTCGAGGCCCTGTCTGCCTTAGCGGCCAAGAACCCGGCCGAGGCGACGAGGGCCCAGGAGGCGCTACCCCCGGGAACGCAACTGCTCGCCGAGGCCCGAGCCCTCTCCGGAGCCCGGGAGTACGGGCCCGCCGCCCTGGCCTTCAGGCGTTATGCCGCTACGGAAGAAGGCGCGGGGCTCTTCCTACGACTCCACCGAGGCTCGACGGCAGACGCCGCCCGCGCCTTCATGGCCGCGGCCAGGGACGAAGGCGAGGCGGGACTCCGGGCCGCCTACCGGGCAGGATCGAGCCTCTCGGGGGGTACTCCCGAGGAGCGGGCACGGGGCTACGTCATCCGCTTCTGGCACGGCCGCTTCCTGCGAGACGCGGAGCGCTGGATCGAGGCCGAGGCGGCCTTCGGCGAGGCGGCCGCGCTGGCGGACTCCACCCCGGACCGCGACGCGGCTCGCTGGTACGCCGTCGAGGCCGCCTGGAAGCGCGGCGACGGTGGCGTCGTCGATTCGCTCGGGCGCGCCATGGCCGCCTCGTCTAACCCAGGCTACTATTCCGACCTGCTCGAGCCCGTCAGCCGAGAGGCCCTCGCTCGCCGCGACGGTGCGGCCCTGGCTCGCCTCGACGCCTCGATCCTGCCCAAGGCCACGGCGAAGGACGCCGCCCGGCTCGCCTACCTCTGCGCCCGGGCGGCCGAGGAGGGCATCATCGGGCAGAAGAGCCTCTCGGCCGCCTTCGGGAGGACGATGCCCCTGGCCGACTACACCGCTAGCCGCCTGCGCCTGGCCTACGGCCAGAAGGCCGATCCCTGGTACCGGAGCCTGGCCGCCTACAGGCTCGGCCTCCCGATCGTCGAGCC
>CAZNNA010000294.1:0-1557 GCA_964573825.1 uncultured Treponemataceae bacterium | reverse complement strand
GAGCCGATCTTCGACCAGACCGCGGAGACGGCGGCCCAGCCGCGCGAGAGGACGCCGGCCGAGCCGCTAGCGGGCGAGGCCGTACAACAGGCTCAGACGCCCGGGACCGCGCCCGCCGAAGAGGCGACCGAGCTCGCGGCCTACGCCGAGGCCCTATCCCGCTTCGGCCTTGGCCACAGGCTCAGGCAGGAACTTGGCGCCGACTTCATGCGACTCGACCCGGCTATCGTCAGGGCCGCCGCAAAGCGGCTCGCGTCCGCTGGCAGGCCCGACCAGGGGTACAGGCTCATCGCGACGCAGTTCTGGAAGGCCTCGTTCGCACCGACCCGGGCCGACGCCGAGCTCTACTGGCCCAGGCCCTACCTCGAGCTGTTCTCGGAGGCCGCGCTCGCTAACGACCTGGACCCGCACCTGCTCTACGGCTTGGCGCGCTCGGAGAGCGCCTTCGACAAGGACGCGGTGTCGCGCTCCGGCGCGCTCGGCCTCGTGCAGCTGATGCCGGCGACGGCCGTGGAGACGGCGGGCAGGCTCAAGATGACCGACTACGACCTCTTCGTCCCGGAGGACAACCTGGCGATGGGCGCCTACTACCTGGGGCGCCTCCTCCGAGGCTCGGTGGCCGGCGGGCGCGTCCTCGCGGCCGTCTGCTCCTACAACGCCGGCGCCGCGCGCTTCCGAGGCTGGGAGACGGCGGCCGGCGCCCTCCCCCTCGACCTGCTGCTCGAGACGCTCGGCTACGCCGAGACGAGGCAGTACGGACGCAACGTGCTCCTCGCGGCTCTCAACTATGCGGTCTTGTACGGGAACGCGGACGAGCGAGCCTACCTGGCCTACCTGCTCGGCGAGGGGCCGAGGCCGTAGCGGCCCCTAGGCGGCTATGGAGACGAGCATGCCGGGCATGACGCCGGCGGGCTTCGTGTAGGGGCTCTGGCTGGATACGACGGCCGCGTGCAGCTGGCGGCCGTATTCCTCTATGAGCGCGTCGATGCGCTCATCGGAGAGGCCCTGGGCCTCGCGCTCCGGCTCGGGCTGGCGCTTGGCCGTCCTTAGCCGCTCTATGAGCGTGTCGAGGATCTTCAGCTTGTCCAGGCTGTAGGAAGGCGCGTCGGGATCGGCCGTGCCGCTGACGTTCTTGAAATGCGAATAGAGGAGCTGCGAGGGCGGCACCGGCACCGAAATTCGACCGCTCGATCCGGCGCTGTAGGCGTAGGCTAGCGGTATGTGATTAGACACCCTCACGTCCATGGTTCGCTCCCGATACGTATATCTACTCTCTATATCGGTTAGGCGTAAGGAATTATTAGTCAAAAACGCCCCGCTCGCGACGAGAGGGGCGCACTGGTACGAGCCTTAGGGACTCAAGCGCCTCTACGACTTGACCGAGGCCTTGTAGAGCCTGTCGTTGACCGCTCGACCGAGCCCCTCGTCCGGGAGCCGCTCGGCCCAGAGCTCGGCCAGGCCGGCGGCGTCGAGCTCGTGCATGGCGTCGAAGAGGGCGGCCGCCGCCTCCACGGGATCCCGGGCGGGTGACAGGTCGACGACGCGAGCCCAGCGGCC
>CAZNNA010000293.1:0-4465 GCA_964573825.1 uncultured Treponemataceae bacterium | reverse complement strand
GGGCCTGGACGCGGGAACGGCCTTCGAGATCCTTTCCATAGACATAGCCGACATAGACGTGGGGGCCAACGTGGGCGCCAAGCTCCAGGCCGACCAGGCCGAGGCCGACAAGCGCCGCTTCCAGGCCGAGGCGGAGAAGCGCCGCGCGGCGGCCCAGGCCCGGGAGCAGGAGAGGCTCGCCCTGGTCCAGGAGAACCGCGCCAAGGTGGTACTGGCCGAGGCAGAGATACCGCTGGCCATCTCCGAGGCCTTCCGCAAGGGGCAGCTCGGCATCATGGACTACTACAGGCTCCAGAACCTCCAGGCGGACACCCAGATGCGCAAGGGCATAGGCGGCGAGACCCCGAGCGGTGCGTAACCTGTCCAACCTCCTCGAGGACGTCATGGTCCTCGTGCCCGTTGCCCTGATCATCTTCGTCCGGGTCTTCGCGGGGGCGCTCAAGGCCAAGGCGGACCGCAAGGCCGCCGCGGCTCGCGAGGGCGGGGCCTTGCCCGCCGCCCAGCGGAAGGCTCCGCCCGCCAAGGCGGCTAGAGCCAAGAAGGTCTCTATCGTCTCGCTTATCGAAAGGCTCCAGGGCAAGGAACCCGCCGAGGAGGCCTCGAGCTACGAGCCGCTCCACTTCGAGGTAGCGGAGCGGCCCGCCCGGGCGGCCCGCCCGGCGAGCGCCGCGGGGACCCCGGGCGAGCGGCGGCCCGCGACCGGGCGTTACGATATACTGGCCCTCGAGCCCAGCCTCGAGCCGCCTCCCTCGCCCGGCTCCATGCAGCCGGCCCCTTCCGCGGCCGGCGCCGCGCTCGCGAGAGGCGCCGCGCTCGCGAGAGGCGCCCCGCTCGCGAGAGGCGCCCCGGCGGCCCGGGCCTTCGCCTTCCCCGCAGCCGTCGAGCGCCTGCCGCCGCTCAAGCGCGCCTTCGTCTTCGGCGTGGCCCTCGGTAAGCCTCTGGCCCTCGAGCCGGATCACCGGGCGCTCTAGGACCGGGGCCGAGCGTCTCCATGGCGGCGAACCTAGCCCGCGAGCCCCGGCGAGAGGTACGGCGTACGCCCGCCGTACCGTTCCTCGCGGCCACGATCTGCCTCGGAGCCGCCACGGTCGCCGGGGCCTCCGAGGGGCTCCAGGACGTGCCCATGACCCACGAGGTCACGCGGCTGCTCCTGCAGCTCGGCCTGATAGTACTCGCCTCCAAGGCGGCGGGCAACCTCGCCAAGCGCTTGGGGCTTCCCGCCTTGCTGGGCGAGGTCGCCTCGGGCGTGGTCCTGGGCCCCTACGCCCTCGGCCGCCTACCCCTGCCCGGCTTTCCCGACGGGCTCGTGCCCCTCGCAGGCGGCGCCTTCCCCGTCTCGCTCCAGCTCTATGGCTTCGCCGCCGTCGGAGCCGTCATACACGTGCTCGTGGTAGGCCTGGAATCCGACATAGGGCTCTTCGCCCGAACGAGGCAGCGCGGCTTCAGGATAGCCATGGGGAGCAGTATACTATCGCTCGCCGCGGGCATCGCCTCGTCCGTCCTCGTCTTTCGCTTTCCCCTTTTGGATAGGCGGACCTTCTTCCTCGCCGCCCTGTCGGTATCCACCTCCCTGGGCGTGCAGGCGAGGATACTCCATGCCCAGAGGCGCATGGGCAGTCCCGAGGGAGCCGCCATCGTCAGCGCCTCCCTCCTGCAGGACGGCTTCGCCATAGTGTTCCTAGCCATCGCCATGGCCCTCGGCACCATCGACGCGAGCCGGGGCGCTGCCTCCGTCTGGTCGGTCGTCCTGCCCGTGACCCTCCTGGCCATGGGCATCCTGCTCGGCGGCGGAGTACTGTCGTTCGCGGCAGCGCCCGGCCTGGCGCGCCTCCTTAAGGATAGGGCCAGCCCCACCCTCCTGTCGGTCCTGGTCATAGGCATGGCCTTGGCCCTGTCGGCCCTCTTCGAGGCCTTCGGGGTGGCGGCCATCATTGGCGCCTATATCATAGGCATAGCCTTCTCGAGGACCGACGTCGGCGACGCGCTGGCCGACAAGACCCAGCCCGTATCGGAATTCTTCGTGCCTATACTCTACGTCGTGATGGGCATGCTGGTAGACTGGCGCGTGGTCTTCTCTCCCGCGGTGCTCCTGCCGGGGGCGGCCTTTGCCTTCCTGTCGGGAGGCGCCAAGCTACTCGGTTCCCTGGTCCCGGCCCTGGCGTCAGGTTTCACGCCGCGCGGCGCCCTCCGCGTGGGCCTCGGCACCGTGCCCCGCGGCGAGGTGGCTCTCATCATCGCCTCGGTGGGCTTGGCCCTCGGGGACTTCTCCCTGGAGCTCTTCCAGTCCATGGTCGTCATGATAGTCCTGTCCGTGGCCGTAGGCGCGCCGGCCCTATCAGCGGCCTTGAGGCGCGGCGGCGCCGGTACCGTCGGGGCCTGGGGCAAGGAGGAGACCGAGACGACGAGCCTCGAGCTGCCCAACGAGGAGCTGTCCGACCTCATCACCGACGGCCTCCTGCGGGTGGCCGCGGAGGATGGCTTCTACGTCCATAGGCTGGAGCTAGCCGGAGCCAGCTATCGCCTACGGCGGGGCGAGGTCTTCCTGACCCTGCACCGATCCGGGCTCCGGCTGGAGCTCGTCGGTTCTCCGGAGGACGCCGGCCTAGCCAAGACGCTCCTCTACGAGGTTATAGTCCATACGCGCGACCGTATCTCACGGGTCACGGAACTTGCCGTTCCCAAGGAGCTCAGGCGGGACGTCGCGGCCGGCGGAGGCCGGGACGGCCTTGACCTGAGCGCCTACCTGCGCCCTTCCTGCGCCGTCGTGGGCCTGAGCTCCGCGGATCGGGAAGGCGTCATCCGGGAGCTCGTGGATAGGCTGGCAGGAGCCGGATTCCTATCGGACCGGGATCGCGTCATTGCAGACGTGCTCGAGCGCGAGGCTACGATCGGGACAGGCCTGGAGCGCGGCGTAGCCATTCCCCACGGCCGTTCTCCCGGGGTACGGGGGATGGCCGTGGCCGTAGGACTGAGCCGCGAGGGAGTGGATTTCCAGGCCCTGGACGGGCAGCCCTCCCGTCTCGTCTTCCTGCTCGTCTCCTCTCCCGACCAGCGCGAGTCCCACCTGCAGGTCCTGGCGGGCATCGCCAAGCGCCTGTGCGACGACGCCAGGCGCGAGCGAGCCCTGGCCGCCGCCACGCCCGAGGCCCTGCTAGCCGCCGTCCTCTCGTAGGCGCCCCATCGCCGGGGCTACCATGGTATACTCCCGCCGCGCCGCGCCGCGGCGGGACGCCCGGAGGTATCATGCCACCCATCCGCTTCAAGGACCTGAGCGAACTGAGCCCGGAGTCGGCCCTGCCGGTCTTCATCGAGGCCTTCTCCGACTACCCCGTGCCCGTGCGCACGAGCCTCGAGGACTTCAGGGCCATGCAGGAACGGCGAGGCGTCTCTCAGTGGGAGATGCTGAGGGACCTAGCTATTCCTTAACCGAATCAACGATCTTCTTGACCGCCTCGCCGGCCTCCTCGAACAGGGAGCCGGCCTCCTTCTTGAGCGTATCCCAGGTCGCGCCCACGGCCTTGCCTACGCCGGCCTGGAAGGCGTTGTCTACCTTTCGATAGCGCGCCTCGCGTTCCTCCTTCTCGGGGAACAGCTTGGCCCAGGCCTTGGCGTCGTCGGCGTACTCCAGCTCGCCGGCCACGACCCTCGCGAGGTAATCGTCGAAGCGCTCGTCGAGCTCGGCCCGCATGGCGGCGTCGTAGCCTTCCGCCTTGCCGGCCGCCAGCTTCCCGCCGTGCTTGGCCAGGAGCGCGAAGTATCGCTTGGCGAAGTCTCCGGTACCGGCGTCTACCCTGGCGTAGTATGCGTCTAGCTCGCGCTCTATCTCGGCGGCGGCCTTGAAGGGTTGGGCCGCGGCCAGGTAGATGCCCCCGGTCGCCAAGGCGCAGGCAGCGATCAGGCCCCCGACCAAGGCTCGCCTGCGCGTACGCGCGCCGAGCCTGGCCTTCTCCTCTTGGACAGAGGCCAGGCGGCGCCTGAAGGCGGCCACCATCTCGCGCCGTTCCGCGCCGGACAGGTCGCGGGCGGCCAGGTCCCGCTCGAAGAGCTCGGCGTAGGCGTCGACGTGATCGGCCAGGCGCTTCTCCTGCTCGATGCCGCCCACCCGCGCGAGGGCGTCGCGGTACGCCTCGGAGAACAGCCTATCGAGTACGGGATCGTCCATGACCCGGACCTGGGTCTCTCTCTTCTTCATGCGCCTAGTATACCGATAAGGATGCGCCGCTCCAATCCTGCCCGCTACCTGAGGCTCAGGAGTATCCTTCCCGTCTCGTCGGTCTCGGTAGGATACTTAGCGCCGACGTGGCACCAGGCCTCGTAGGCCCCGGCCGCCTTCACGAAATCAGAGAAGGCGGAGAGGGGAAAGCGCAGCTCCACGAAGCCGTCGCCGTGCTTATAGGAACAGCCGCGCGTGACGCGCCTATGCTCCTTCTCCGTCGAGCCTTGGCGCTTGTTAACCCTGACCACG
>CAZNNA010000292.1:0-4478 GCA_964573825.1 uncultured Treponemataceae bacterium | reverse complement strand
CCGCTATACAACAAAGCATCCCCGCTATCAGGGCTAGGCGTGGGGCGCGGATTGCGGGGCGGGCGGTCGGGGTCATGCGTATCTCCATCCTATGTATACAGCTACTCGACCATACTATACACCAAAAAACGGCTATCCCAAAGGGTAAAGCGCAAGCGCCGCTGCGCCGTTGCGCGTGGGGCCTCCGTAGCAAGGAGGATTCTATGGAACGTGATCGCGCATCGGGGCGCAAAGGGGCCTTCCTGGGGCTCGTCGGGGCGATAGTTGGAGGCCTATGGGCCTGTTCTGCGCTTATCCTGACAGCCTCGGCCATTTCGTGCGCGCAGTCGCCCGCCGCCGGGGCCTGCGTCATCTATGTCGTCGCGGAGGAAGGGGCTAGCGGTTCGGGCGCTCGCGGGGTCGCCTTCGATCCCATGCCGCCCCTCGAGAGCCTCCGAACGGTACTCTCGGGGCGGGGGCCGGGCGGGCAAGCCCTTGCCGCTCTGGAACTGGGGCCCGAGGGTGTCGAGCTATCGCTGGCGGCGGGGGCCTGGGCGCTTACGGCTTCCATGGTCGACGAGGCGGGCGCCGCCCTGCTCTCCGGCCGGGTGGAACTCGTACTCGTACCGGGGCCGCCCGCGAGCGTACGCATCGTCATGCGGCCGCTTGAAGGCCTCGGGAACGTCGATCTAGCCTATCCGGCGCTCGCCGACCCGCCTTCGGGCGCGGAATGGGCCTGTAGGCTCGAGGACGAGGCTGGAAGCATCGCAGCCGAATGGGTCGACGCGGCCTCGAGCCCCGGACGGGCGCTCGAGGGCCTATCCGCCGGATACTACGGTCTCTTCGCGACGCTACGGGTGGCGGAGGGCGTCCTCGGGGCCTCGGTCGACGCGGTTAGGGTACTCGCGGGGCGAAGGTCGCCCGTTACGCCGAGCGCCCGGCCGGGGCGGGGTTCCGGGGCTATTAACGCGGAGGCCGACGCTCGGGGCCCGCTACGGGTACGGGCGCGGCTTGCCTCAAGGCTCGCGAGGAGGGGCATCCCGGCCGTCCTCCGCGCCGCGCGCGAGTCGGCTGACGGTCAGGCCGACGGGTCTACCGACGAGCCGGGCGGCGGGGAAGCGAGTTACCGCTGGTTCTCGCAGGGCCAGGAACTCGCCCGCGGTAAGCTCGCGCGCATAGGGACGGGGACGCTGCCTTCATCGGCCGCGATAGACCTCCTGGCCGCGTCGACGGACAGGCGCCTGGGAGCGGCCACGCTCGAGCTGAGCGTAGCGGACGGCCCCCGGGCGGGTCGCTGGCTCCATTACTGTACCCTCCTCGAGCGGGACGAGCCCGGGGCCCCGGCGCTGGCCTCCCCCGTCGCCCTGGCCTCCTCGGCGGACGGCGCGGCCTTGGCGATGCTATCGGACGCGAGCGCATCGAGACTCGACCTATGGCTACGGGACGAGGCCGGAGAGCCCCGCCCCGCGGCTCGGGCCGCCGTTCGCCAGGGGGGCGCCGCCCGTCGCGCCACCGTCCTGGCCCTCTCACCGGACGGCGCCTGGGCCGCTGCTGCCAACGGGGAGAGCGACTGGCTCTGGCTAGCGCCGATCGAGCGAGGGCAGGACGGCTCGGCCTCCTTCGGTACGGCGCTGGAGTTCCGTTCTGCCGATCCCGGCCTGGAGAGCCTGCGCTACGTGCGCGCCCTGGCCTTCTCGCCCGACGGCTCGCGGCTCTTCGCGCTTTGTAGCCAATCCAGGGCCGCCCTAAGCCTACTCCGTTCCGGGCCCGCCTGGTCTATCGAGTCGACGACGCTCCTGGATGCCTTGCCTTGCGGCGAGCTCTCCGGGTACCGGGCCATGGAGGCGAGCCCGGACGGCTCGCTCCTGGCGATGGCGGCGAGCTCGTCGGACGCCGTCGTCATCCTTGGCCTGTCGGGCGGAGGGCTTTCCTGGCGGGGCATGGTCGCCGGGGCGGGGAGCGGCATCGATTACCCTCAGGCCCTAGCCTTCAGTCCCGACGGCCGCTACCTCGCCGTAGCCTCGCGCGACGCGGGCCTGTCGCTGATCGACTGCCGCTCCGAACCGGTAGCAAGCGCTATTCGAGGTACGGCCGCTGGAGTGCCCCTCTCGTCAACGGGCGTCGCCTGGGTCGACGGCGCCATAGCCGTCGCCAACCCGCAGGGGCTCCTTATCATCGATACGGCTATTGAAGGCTCCGGCCTCGTGCTAGCGCAGGACGCGCTACCCTTAACGGGACAAGACCTGGGCCAAGCCAGGGGAACGGCCTACGCGGAAAGCCTCGGCCCCTGGCTCGCGTGCGCCGGCCGCGAGCCGGGATCCCTCGCCCTACTAGCCAAGGGGGAACCCTAAGGAGAATAACCAGGATTCTTGACATTTTTCCTTCCCATGTCGCGCAACCTAGAGTATCTTGGTGTTGTCTACATTTGCGCGCGTTTCGTCGACGAACCGCGGGGGCGGGACCGGAGGGGCGAGGCCCGGCCGGCGATAGGCCACGATAAGGAAGGTTATAGCGTGTATAAGCTACGGAGCCTCACTCTGAGGGATGTACTCGTGCAGAGTACGGAGGATTACGCCGAGCGTACGGCCCTGGCCATGGTCAACGGTAGCTCGACCATCGGCTACGGCGAGCTCGGGCCCCTGGCGGCGGCCTTCGCTGCGCGCCTCAGGGCGGCGGGCCTAGCCAGGGGAGACAGGGTGGTGCTCCTGTCGGAGAACCGTCCCGAGTGGGGCGTGGCCTACCTAGGCGCCACGGCGGCGGGCTTCGTCATCGTTCCCATCCTGACCGATTTCAACGCGGAGCAGGTGGCCAATATCATTGCGCATTCCGAGGCCAAGGCCGTCGTCGCGTCGGAGCGCCTGAGGCCCAAGGTAGGCGACTTCGGCGGCCTCGCCGTAGGGATAGAGGAGCTGGCCTCGCCCGGCGCGAAGGAAGCCGCGGCGAGGGACTTCGGCCTCGGTTCCGGCCCGGAGAGGCTCGAGGCGGCCTTCCCGCCTATGGCGGAGGGCGAGCTCGCCGCCATCCTCTACACCTCGGGGACCACGGGCAACTCGAAGGGCGTCATGCTGACGCACAAGAACCTCGTATCCAACGTGATGGGGGGCCGGACCATCATACGCATCCACCGCACCGACCGCTTCCTGTCGATCCTGCCCATGGCGCACACCTACGAGTGCACGCTGGGCTTCCTCTTCGCCGTGGCCCAGGGCGCGTCCGTCTGGTACCTGGATAAGCCGCCCGTGGCCTCGGTGCTCCTGCCTGCCCTCAAGCAGGTCAGGCCCACCATCATGCTATCGGTGCCCCTGGTGATAGAGAAGGTCTACCGCGCCAGCGTCCTGCCGGGCCTCCAGAAGATAGGCCTCTATAAGCATGACTTCCTGAAGCCGCTCCTCCACCGCGTGGCGGGCAAGAAGCTCTATAAGACCTTCGGCGGCAGGCTGCGCTTCTTCGGCATAGGCGGCTCGGCCCTGGCCCCGGACGTGGAGGCCTTCCTACGGCAGGCGCGCTTCCCCTACGCCATAGGCTACGGCCTCACGGAGACCGCCCCGCTCATAGCCGGGAGCGCGCCTTTCCATACGACGCTACGCTCCACGGGCCCGGCGCTCAGGAACGTCGAGCTACGCATAGCCGATCCCAGGCCCGACACGGGCGAGGGCGAGATCCAGGCGCGCGGCCCCAACGTGATGCTCGGCTACTACAAGGACCCGGAGCGCACCAAGGAGGTCTTCACCGAGGACGGCTGGTTCCGCACCGGGGACCTCGGGATCTTCGACGCCAAGGGCCGCCTGTTCATCAAGGGACGCCTGAAGACGATGATACTCGGCGCCTCGGGGGAGAACATCTACCCGGAGGAGATAGAGGCGCTCATCAATAAGTCGGCCTACGTGGCCGAGTCCCTGGTCCTGAGCGAGGGAGCCGGGCTCACGGCCCTCATCCAGCTCAAGGACGAGGTCGTGGCCGAGCTCAAGGCCAAGGCCAAGGACAGCGTAGAGGACTTCGAGCGCTCGGTGGAGGACCTCCTCGAGTACGTGCGCAAGGAGGCCAACGCGGGACTGGCGGCCTTCAGCCGCGTAGGCAAGGTCGTGAGGCACCACGAGCCCTTCGAGAAGACGCCGACCCAGAAGATCAAGCGCTTCCTCTACTCCGCCACGCACCTCCGCAAGGCGGGCGGGCCGGAGGCCAAGTAGGACCGCATACGGCCGGTATTTTTATACGGCATAGCGAATAGCCGGGCGGCCTTGACCCTCCGCCCGCCCGGTGCTATACCCCAAGGCGCGGTACGGCACGATGGGCCGCGGCGGGCCTCCCGGGAGGCGGCGCGCCGTAGGACCGGCCTCGGCGCCCGCCATTCCATTAGGAGGATTCCCATGCCAGTCAATCTTAAGGGACGCAGCTTCCTGACGCTCAAGGATTTCAGCCCGGAGGAGATACGCTACCTCCTCGACCTGTCGCACGACCTCAAGGCCAAGAAGCGAGCCGGCATACGCGGCGACCTCCTG
>CAZNNA010000291.1:0-4535 GCA_964573825.1 uncultured Treponemataceae bacterium | reverse complement strand
CGGGACGGTCCGCTACGCCGAGCGGCTGGCCAGGTCGGCCGCCTCGTACGCCGACATCGCCGGGACCGCCGGAAGCGGATGGATTTACGAGCGCTTCTATCGGCCCATCCTGGTGGGGGACTACGCCCGCCTCGCCGGGGACGCCAGGGACGACGGGGACCGTATCCTCGTGGCCCTGAGCGTGCCGTTCCCCGGCTGCCTGGCGGGAGCGGTCCTCGCCGCCCGGGAGGCGCGCAAGGCCCTAGGCGACCGAGCCCTCATCGTCGCCGGAGGCGGCTACGTCTCCACCGAGCTACGCTTCCTCTCCGAGCCCGCGGTCTTCGACGACTTCGACTACCTGGCCTACGACGCCGGCTTCGGCGCCCTCGCCTCCATTCTCGACGCCGAGCTCGGCGACCGGGGGGCGCCTCGCCGCCGCGACGGGCTCTACCGGGTCCGCTACCGCGACGAGGCGGGCGCCGTGGTCGCCGCGGGCTTCCCTCCGGACGAGCCCTGCCAGGGGAAGCCCGGCCGCGGGGTACCCGCGAAGGAGGCGCTCCCGGCCTACGCCCTGGCCGAGGAGGCCTCCATAGCGGGCACCCATCCGGATTACGAGGGGCTCAAGGCGTCGAGCTACCTGCGCGTCGTCGACTCGCCCAATCCCATGCACCGGCTCTGGAACGACACGCCCTGGCTCAAGTACCGCCTGGCCTACGGCTGCTACTGGGCGCGCTGCGCCTTCTGCGATACCCGGCTCGACTACATCAAGCGCTACCGGCCCTCCGACCTCGACGCGCTCCTCGCGGCCGCCGACGTCGCTTCAGCCCGGACCGGGCTCTACGGCATACACTTCGTCGACGAGGCCCTACCGGTCAACCTCGTCAGGGCCTTCTCGGCGCGCAACGCGCTTCGCAGCCGTCCCTTCACCTACTGGGGCAACGTGCGCTTCGACAAGGCCTGGACCGACGAGGCGGTGGGCTTCGCCGCCGAGCGAGGGCTCGTGGCCGTATCGGGCGGCATAGAGATAGCCACCGAACGCGGCCTGGCCATGGTCGACAAGGGCATGGGACTATCGGACCTCGTGCGGACGCTGGCGGCCTTCAAGCGCTCGGGAGTGCTCGTCCACGCCTACCTCGTCTACGGCTTTCCCGGCCAGGCCGACCAGGACATTGCGGACTCCGCCGAGATGGTCCGCGCGCTCCTCGCGGGGGGGCTCCTGGACTCGGCGTTCTGGCACAAATTCGTGCTGACGCGCCACTCGGCAATGTACGCGGCCTGGGAGCGCGGCGAGCATCCGTCGCTGCGCCCGCTGGAGCCGTCCTCCGGCTTCGCCCTCAACGACCTTCGCTTCCGGGGCGAGGAGGGCTACGACCGCTGGACCGCCCCGCTCGACGCCGCGCTGGCGGCCTGGGCCGACGAAGGCCACCTCGACAGCCCGCTCTCGAGCTTCCTGCCCAAGGGCCTGCCGCGCCCGCGCATCGACGCGCTCGCCGCGCTCAGGAGCGCCGGGCTTTCCTGACGGCTCGCGCCCCAGGCGCTCGCGTCTCAGGCGCAACGATCCTCATAGGGTAAAAAAAGAACCTTTCCAGGGAGTAGCGCGCTACTCTCCGAAAAGGTTCCTTGGGCGGTACAAGAGTCGAACTTGTGACCCCCAGCGTGTCATACTGGTGCTCTAACCAACTGAGCTAACCGCCCGTACCGTGCCGTCGCAATCGGAAAGCGCTAGCGCTCGCCTCTCGCGTCGACGGGACTTTATACCAGAGCGGCGCGCGCCGTGTCAATCGCCCCGGCCAGGATTATTTGCCGAGCACGTGGGCGATGCGCTCGAGCACCTTCTTTCGGTCCAGCGGCTTGACGATATAGTTCTTGGCGCCGGTCAGGAGGGCCTGCTTGACGAGGTCCTGCTTGCCGAGGGCGCTGATCATGATGACCTTGGCGTTCTTATCGAATTCTATGATCTTCTGGAGCGCCGTGATGCCGTCCATGTTGGGCATGGTTATGTCCATGGTCACGAGGTCGACGTTGGGGAAGAGCTCCTTGTAGCGCTCCAGCCCCTGCAGGCCGTCGGCGGCCTGCCCCACGACGTCGTAGCCCTCGGAGGTCAGTATCTGCGTGATCTGCTTGGCCACGAACATGGAATCGTCGACCACGAGCACGCGGAACGGCGTGCCGTCCTCGCGGGTTCCCTCGGGGACGCGTTCGTTGATAGACGGGAAATCCTCTTTAGTCTTCATAGGGCGCCCCTAGGCTCGCTCTCTGATGGCTACGTTGATCTCGACCTTGCCGTGGGCCGTCTCCATCGGCACTATCAGGGCCTCCACGTCCTGGTTGGAAACCTCCATGTTGTCGCCGGTAAAGATTGCCGGCGGCGTCAGGTCGAAGCGGAAGCCCAGGTCGTGAAGCTTGGTGACAGCCTGGGCGGTGATCATGTTGGCTAGCTCGGTGATCGTCGCCTTCGCCAGGTCGTCGAGCGACGGCAGGTCCTCGCCGTTCATGGCCGAGGCTATCTTGAGCGCCGTCGGCTTATCCATGTCGAAGAGCACGCGGCCCTCCACGTCTCCCGCCAGGCCGACGATGGCCGCCACGCCCATGACGGGCATGGAGGTCGACTTGAGGTACAGCTCGCCGCGCTTGACGTCGGCCTGCAGTACCTCCTTCATCACGTTGAAGGCGCTCTCCACGAAGGGGTTGATATACTCTACTCTCATACCGTTCTCCCGTTGCCTGCGTTCTGGGCCAGACTAGGCCCCCTTTACGTACACCGATACGGGGCCTTCGCCCGCTCGCCGCCATCCGTCCATGGGCATGCGCTCGTTGGCGCCCATGATAAGGACGGCTCCGTTCTTAGCCTTTTCATTAAAGTCGTTCAGCAACTTATTCTGATCGGCCGCGGATAGGAACGAAACGGTATCGCGGCATAGGATGACGTCCACCGGGGGGACCGGATTGTTGTTCATGACGTCGTGGAACTCGAAGAAGATCGAGTCCCTGACGGCCTGCTGGAAGGTGAAGCCGTTACGTCCCTTGACCATCACCTCTCGGTACGCCTCGGGGACGTTCTCCGGGGTAAAGACCATGTTAGGCGCCATGGATATGGCCAGGAGGTCGGAATCGTTGGCCCAGATCTTGACGCGGGCGTCCGGGTAGGCCGACTTGAGGAGCACCGCCAGGGAATAGCTCTCGTAGCCCTTGCCGCAGCCGGGATTCCAGACGTTGATGGACTTGGTCGCCAGCCGGGGCATGGCGGCCTTCACGGCCTCGAGGTAATCGGCCGACCAGAGCTCGCCCGTGGCCGGCGAGTAGAACGGCTCCAGGAAGGAATCCGCCTCCGACTGCTCCTTGAGCTGGATGTCGGTCGGCTTCCTCGACGACTTCCACTCGGCGTAGCGCCGCTGGAACCACTCCTCGTTGACCGCCGAGACGCCGAAGCGCCGGAAGGTGAAGAGCGTCTCCCGCACGAAGCCCGCGTTGACGTCGTTGTACGACGAGCCGACGCCAGGCTCCAGATAGCCCGAATCCGCCTTGCCTCCCGGAGCGCCGGAGGCGAAGGCCGCCGCAGCGAGGCTCGCCGTAGCGGGCTTCAGGGCGGCGGTCGGCGCGGGCTCCTCCTCGCCCTTGGGCGCGAAGAGCTTCTCGACGTTCAGTATTATATAGAGCTTATCCTGGTTCTCGATAATGCCCTTGATGTACTTGACGTTTATGTCGCCGAAGATGGGGTGCGGAGGCTGGATACCCTCGCTCGACACGCCCACGACCTTGTCGATGTTGTCGACGATGACGCCGAAGGCGTGGTCGTCTATGCGCAGGATGAGGAGGCTCTCGAGGGCGTCGTCGTCCTTGCGCTCCGCCGGCAGGTGGAACATGGTACGCAGGTCGATGATGGAGATGATGTCGCCGCGGAGGTTGTAGACGCCGCGCACGAAGGGAGCCGCATTGGGGACGTAGGTAAAGCGTCCCGCCTTGGCGATCTCCTTCACGTTCATGATGTCGATGCCATATTCCTTACCCGCCAGGGAGAAGGTGACCATCTTGAAGTCTATCTTGTCGAGCCGTTCCTTCTTCTCGTCGGTCCGGGCCTCGGCGTCCCGCTTTGCTACGGCCTGTACGCTCATAGGGTTCTCGCTTCCGTCAACGTATGGTCAGCTCGAGGCGTTGGCGCTCCTCGAGTTCCTTCTTCTGGCCGAGCTCCAGGAGCTGGCTCACGTCGATGATGAGGCAGACGGAGCCGTCGCCCAGTATCGACGCGCCCGCTATGCCGGGCGAGTTGGTAAACTGGTCGCGCAGCGGCTTGATGACGACGTCTTCCTCGCCGATGAGCGAATCGACCATCAGGCCTACCCGCTTGTCGCTCGTGCCGACGATGACCACGAAGCAGTAGTCTCCGCGTTCCTCGGTCTGGATACGGAAGAGGCGGTTGAGCCGCAAGAGGGATACCACGTCGTTACGGACGTTGAAGACCTCGTAGTTGTCTATCATCCGTATCTCGGACGGCTTGATGCGATGGCTCTCTATGACGCTCGTGATGGGAATGGAGTAGGTCTCGCGCCCGACCCTGA
>CAZNNA010000290.1:0-4536 GCA_964573825.1 uncultured Treponemataceae bacterium | reverse complement strand
CGAGGCGTACGAGCTCTCGCTTGACCGTGCCCCGCTCCGTCAGCGCGACGAGGAAGCCGCCGTCGGTCGGCCTGAGCAGCTTGGCCAGCCTGCGGGAGCCTCCTATCTCGGCCGCGACGAAGGCGTCGTCGCAGCGGAGGAGCAGGGTGGATCCGTCGGGGCCGGCGGAGATAGTCACGCGCCCGAAGCGCGACATGGTCTCCCTGACGCCCTCGGAGAGCGAGGGCGGTAGGTCGTAGCGCGTCCAGCGGGCCAGCGTGGCGACGACGTCGTCGGGCGACAGTCCCGCGCTCGCGGCGTTCCAGAGGGATAGGGCGTCCAGGCGGTAGCTATGGAAGTGCTCGGGGCTCTTCTCCAGGGTAGCGAAGGCGGACAGCTCTGCCCGGGCCGCCTCGAACGAGGGGTCGTGGGCGTCCAGCAGCAGCGACTGGTCGCCCTGGGCTATGAGCGGCTTTCCATCCATCTCCAATGGTTGTACCACGCCCCGGCGGGCGATGCCAAGACGAGGCCGGTTCTCGAGGCCCCGGATCTCTTGTCCGGGGCGTGGATTAGCGATCCAGGCTAGGGCGAGGGCGCCAGCGTGATGGATATCGGCAAGTGGTCGGAGTAGCCCGAGCCCGTCCGCGAGTCCCAGCGGAGCGGCGCGCCCTCGGCGCTTACGAGGAAGTCGGGCGGCGCGGCGGAGAAGCCTTCGAGGCGCCAGGCGCAGCCCGTCCCCGTGGCCAGGGCCGGCGACAGGAGCAGGTGGTCGATGCGCTCGTCCTCGCCGTCGTAGCGGTAGCTGTAGCCCTCCGCGTCGAGCCAGGGCTCGTAGAGGACGAGGGGCCGCGCGCCGGGGGCCGAGAGCTCGTCCCTGCGGCCGATGAGCAGCCAGGGACCGTCCCCCGCGCCGGCGCGCATGAGCGCCGTGGGGTAGGTCCCGCCGACGCGCTCGTACTCGTCGGGGTTGGTGTTAAGGTCGCCGGCCACCACCAGGGCCAGGCCGGGGTTCTCGGCGAGGCGGGCCGCGGCGAGCGCCCCGACGAAGGTCGCCGCCCTCCTGCGCTCCTCCTCGGTCTCCTCGGCGCCCCCGAGCTTGCTCTTCCAGTGGGTAGCCAGTACCGTGAGGCAGCGGTCCCCGGCGCCGAGCTCGGCCTCCAGGACGAGGCGCGGGACCGAGGGCGGCCCTTCCTCCGGGCTACGCACCCGGTGCGCCCGGAAGGCCAGGACGGGCAGTCGCGACAGTATGCCGCAGGCCAGGACCGCTTCCTCGTCCGGCGAGGCCAGCGCGTAGGGGTAGCCGCCCGCCTCCGCGGCCAGGTCCGTAAGGACCCTGAGGTTCTCCGCCTCCTGCACGACGACGACGTCC
Organism: uncultured Treponemataceae bacterium; assembly: GCA_964573825.1. Taxonomy (GTDB): domain Bacteria; phylum Spirochaetota; class Spirochaetia; order Treponematales; family UBA12059; genus SZUA-370. Next base: position 3,188 of record CAZNNA010000290.1, on the reverse strand, counting down.
GGTCCCGTACCGCCCGCGGCGGAGACGAGGCCCGAGGCCAGGGCCGCGAGGCGCGCCTCATAGGCCCGCTCGCCCCATTCGCCCTTGGCCACGGAGAAGCCCTCGTACTCCCCGCCCTGGTCCACCGGGTCGAAGAGCGTCTGTAGGTTGTAGCTCAGTATCGTTATGGAACGGGAGCCGGGTTCTACGGCGCAGCGCGCGCAGGCGGCGAGGGCCAGGGAACCCAGGAAGGCCGGAGCGACGCGCGCGAGGCGACGGGCACTGCGACGAGCGGGCATTGGAACCGCCTTTCGCGGGAATCCCGGCTAGGTTCGCCAGGGGCCCGCGAAAGGCGACACGCGCGCCGGCGCAGCGGCGCTTGCGGTTCGGCTAGGAAAAATGCGCTAGACGCCGAGCTCGGCCCGGGTGCTGACGACGCGGGATACCAGGCCGTAGGCCAGCGCGTCCTCGGCGCCCATCCAGTAGTCGCGGTCCGTGTCCTTGACGACGCGGTCCAGCGGCTGGCCGGTCTCCTCGGCTATGAGCCTATTGAGGCGGTCGCGGGTCTTCTCGAGCTCGCGGGCGTGGATCTCTATCTCCGTGGCCACGCCTCGCAGTCCCGACAGGGGCTGGTGGATGAGGTAGTGGGAGTTGGGCAGGGCTATGCGGCGCTTCTTGGGCGCGGCGAGCAGGATGAGGGCGCCCGCGCTCGCTACCAGGCCCATGCCTATGGTCCAGACCTCGGGCTTGACGAAGCGGGCCATGTCGAAGATGGCGTAACCGGCGTCCACGTCTCCCCCGGGGGAATCGATCATAAGCTTTATGGGCTCGTCGCCCTTGGCCTCGAGGAGCAGGAGCTGGCGTATGACGCGCTCGGCCAGTTCCTTGTTCACCTGGCCGGACAGGAGCACGGTCCTCGTCTCGAGGAGCTTCTCGGCGAGGGCGTCCGGGCCCTTGGGCGCCTTGTCCTCCTCGTCGTCGTCATCGTCGTAGCGCTGGTCCAGCTGGCTATATAGGCTCATGGGCTTTCTCCTCGATCGTATCGGCGCCGGAACGGGTCCCGCGTTCGGTAGAGTATAGCGAAAAACGGGGGCTTCGGCTATCGGATGGTCGAAGCGGGAACCCGCCGCCGGCGGTGGTCGGCTTCCGGAGGCGAGTTCCCGAGGCGGGATATCCTAGCGGGACGTCGGCGACAGGAGGTCTATCTGGTCAATCATCGATACGGAGCCGCTGCCGCGGGGGCGGGTATAGACGTCTATGGTCTTGTTGCTCGTGAAGGCGAGCAGCGCAGCCTCGATGATGGCCGGGTGCTCCTGCCTGATGAGTAGCCAGCCGAAGGAACTCCCCGCCGCGTTGTCGGGCAGCGGCTTGTCTATCATGATCATGAGGCCCTCGGTCGTCGCCGTCATCCTGGTGATCTTGACGCCGAGCTGGTAGTTGGGGCCGGCCGAGGCCGCGGCCAGGCCGGCCAGGAGCAGCAGGGAGAGCGCTAGGGTCTTCTTCATTCCGGTTCTCCTTGGTGTGTATGCGTTCAGCCGACGATAGCACGGCTCGCCGGTATTGTCTGTACTCCCTGCGCCTCGTTTGATCGCGCATGCTATATTCAGGATTCTGGATTCCCAGTCTTCTCTCCTGACTCCTGACTCCTGACTACTGACTCCTGACTACTGACTACTGACTACTGACTACTGACTACTGACTCCTGACTCCTGACTCCTGACTCCTGACTCCTGACTCCTGACTACTGACTACTGACTACTGACTACTGACTACTTCTTCCCCTTGCTTCTCCCTATCTTCCATAGTATTTTTTCTATGTTTATACCACGCTCCCCCACCTATCGAGGAGGCACCATGAAGGCTCGGTCCTTGTTCATCATGCTCGCCGTCGCTAGCGCCGCCGTCCTGGCGGGTTCCTGCGCGGCCGGCTCCGAGGCGGCCGCTCCCGCGCCCGATACCGGCGGCGCGAAGGCCCCGACCTACGTCGCGGGCGACGAGGCTCCCGGCCCCGCCGCCGGTCCTGGCGAGCGCCTGGTGCCGGCCGCCGCCGGCGGCAAGCCTTGGTACGCCGCGGAGCTGGAAGCCCTGGGCTTCTACGTCTTCGACGCGCCCCAGGCCATACCGCCGCTGTCGGTGACGACGCTCGACGGCAAGCCCTTCGGCCTGGCTTCCCTCGCCGGCAAGGTCGTCCTCCTCAACTTCTGGGCCACCTGGTGCCCGCCCTGCCAGCGGGAGATGCCGTCCATCCAGCGCCTCCACGAGGCCATGAAGGGTAGCGACTTCGCCGTCATGGCGGTGAGCGTCGGCGAGAAGAAGGCGACCGTAGTCTCCTTCCTCAAGACGAATCCCTATACCTTCCCCATCTACCTGGACGAGACGAGCGCCGTCTCCGGCCAATACGTTGGCCAGGGCATCCCGACGACCTACTTGGTCGATAAGGCCGGCAAGATCATCGCCGGCGTCATAGGGGCCAAGGAGTACGACGACCCGCAGCTCGTCAACGCCCTCAAGGTCATGGCCGGCCGCCCGTGAACGCGGATCTATCGCTGGCCGCCGCCCTCGGCGCCGGGCTACTGTCCTTCCTCTCTCCCTGCGTGCTGCCCCTCATACCCGGTTACCTATCGTTCATAGGCGGTACCGGCATAGGGGAGCTCAAGAGCGGAGAGCGACGGGTCGGCGTGTTTTTCAGGACGCTGTTCTTCGTGCTCGGTTTCTCGGCTATCTTCGTGGGCCTGGGGCTCGCCTTCTCGGGCGGCGGCATGCTGGTCTCCGCCGGCTATAGCCGGGTCGCCACGATAGTCGCCGGCGTCGTCATAGCGCTCCTGGGGCTCAATACGATCTTCGGCTTCGCCCGCTTCCTGGGCGCCGAGCGCCGTTTCCAGGTGACTAGGCGGCCGACGAGCGCGCTGGGCGCCTTCGTCGTGGGCATGGCCTTCGGCGCCGGCTGGACGCCCTGCATCGGGCCCATCCTGGCCTCCATACTGCTCCTGGCCTCCCGGTCGGGCGGCGCCGCGAGGGCGGCCGGCCTGCTCTCGGCCTACTCGCTCGGCCTAGCGGTGCCCTTCCTCGCGGCGGGATTGTTCTTCGATCGCCTAAGCCCGCTCTGGGCCTGGTTCAAGCGACGCGCCCAGGGCGTCAGGCTAGTCTCGGGGCTGCTCCTCGTCGCCATTGGCGCCGCCATGGCCCTGGGACGGCTGACGGCCCTGAAC
>CAZNNA010000289.1:0-4558 GCA_964573825.1 uncultured Treponemataceae bacterium | reverse complement strand
CAACGAGGAGGCGACGATCGCCAAGGAGATCGTCATCGTCAAGAGCGAGCTGCAGATGCGGCACGGGCTCGTCGACGAGATCGTCGTCATAGACTCGGGCTCCACCGACCGCACGCGCGAGGTCGCGGCCGAGTACGGCGCCAAGGTCTACCTGGCTACCGACATATTGCCCGAGCTGCCTCCCTACAAGGGCAAGGGCGAGAACCTATGGAAGGCGCTCTACGTGCTCGAGGGCGACATCATCGTCTACGTCGACGCGGACATCAAGAATATCCATCCCCGCTTCGTCTACGGCCTCGTGGGGCCGCTCCTCGCCCTCGATGACGTACGCTTCGTCAAGGCCTTCTACGATCGCCCCATAGCGCTCGACCAGAAGACCGTCAAGCCGTCGGGCGGCGGGCGCGTGACCGAGCTCGTGACGAGGCCTCTCTTCTCGAGCTTCTACCCCGACCTTGCCCAGTTCATTCAGCCCCTGTCGGGCGAGTACGCCGGTTTCCGCGAATGCTTCGACAGCATTCCCTTCCCCATCGGCTACGGGGTCGAGACGAGCATGCTCATGGATGTCTACGACAAGTTCGGCATGGAAGCCATGGCCCAGGTCGACCTCGATAAGCGCGTCCACCGTAACCAGAGTACCGTGGCCCTCGGTCGCATGTCCTTCGGCATCATGCAGACCTTCCTGGCCAAGCTACGGGCCTCGGGCAGGGCGACCCTCGAGGGCGAGCTCTATAGGACGATGATACAGTTCGAGCTCGACGCGGGCGCCTACCGCCGCAAGGAGAGCGTCATAGACATAGTGGAGCGACCGCCCATGCTCGGGGTGCCCGAGTACAGGGCCCGGTTTCCCGAGCGGGGGGGCGGGGCATGAGGGTCCTGGTCGTCCATTACCACCTGAGGCCCGGCGGCGTCACGACCGTGGTACGGCGGCAGCTTTCCGCGCTCGCCGAGCTGGGTATCGAGGCCGCCGCCCTGGTCGGCGAGGCCGGCCCGGGTTGCGGCGCCTGCGTGGCCGTGGAGCCGGCCCTCGCCTACGACGAGCCGGCCTGCGGCCTCGCCGACCCGGCCAAGTCGGCCGCCATCGCGAGGGCCGCGCGGCGGGAGGCCGACGCCCTGGGGCCCGATACAGTCATCCACGTGCACAACCCGACCATACGCAAGAACGCCTCCTTGCTACCGGCCTTGCGCGCGCTCGCCGCGGAGGGCCGCCCCCTGGTGATGCACGTGCACGACCTGGCCGAGGATTGGCGGCCGGACGCCTACTCGCCCGAGGCCTACCCTGACGGCGCCCATTGGGCCGTCATCAACCGTAGGGACGAGGCGGCGCTCAAGGGCGCGGGGGCGGAGGCCGTGACCTTCCTGCCTAACCCGGTACCCTGCCCGCCCTGGCAGGCGGAGGCCTCCTTCGCCTCGGGGCCGGGGCTCGTCCTGTACCCGGTTCGCGGCATCAGGCGCAAGAACCTGGGCGAGGCCGTGCTCCTGTCGCTCTTCGCCCGCCAGGGCTCGCGCGTCGGCGTGACGCTCCCGCCGACGAGCCCCAGGGACCTACCGTACTACGAGTCCTGGATCCAGTGCGCCGCCCGCTACCGAGCCCCCGTGTCCTTCGGCCTCGGCCTGGCCCGCGAGTTCGACGCGCTCTACGCCGAGGCCCGGGCCGCCCTCACCACCAGCGTCAAGGAGGGATTCGGCCTATCCTTCCTGGAACCGGCTGCCCGGGGGCGGGTGACGCTCGGCCGTCGCCTTACGGCGATCGTGGCGGACTTCGAGGCCGAGGGACTCGCCTTCTCCGGCCTCTACGACGAGCTGCTCGTGCCGCCAGGCCTCTTCGAAGGCGAGGCCTTCCGGGCTCGCGTGGAGGAGACGATCGAGCGAGCGCTCCAATCCTACGGGCGGCTGCCGGGCGGCCTCGGCGCGGCCGAGTACGCCGGGCTCGTCATGGATAGCCTTTCCGTGGCGGCCGATTTCGGCCGGCTCGACGAGGCCGCTCAGCGGGAGGTACTTTCCGCCGTAGCGACGCCGGGCGCGGATAGGGCGCGGGCTAGCCTCGCCGCCCTCAACCCCTGGCTCCCCGGTTGGGACGAGGCGGCCGACGAGCTAGGTCCCCTCGATCTCGAGTCCCTGGCTCCCTGGTCGGAGGCTCGCTACGGCGAGCGCCTCGAGTCGCTCTATCGCGCGACCCTGTCGGGCTCGTCCGGGCGGGCGCCGCGCAAGGGGGATCTCCTAGACGCTTACCTGACGCCGGAGGCCTACCATGGCGTCGGCGTTTAGCCTCGAGGCGACCCTCGCCGAGGAGCTTCGCCACGATATCGCCGATAACGGCATTGAGCGTTTCGGCCTCGTATCCGGCGACGGCGCCGAAGGATGGGACGGCGCCCCCGAGCGTTCCCTGGCGCCCGCCAAGGTACCGCCCGAATGGGTTCCGCTCGTCGGCCGCCCGCTACCGGAGCCTCCGCTCGCCATAGCCGTCGACGTATACGGCACCCTGCTCTCCAGCGAGGTCGGCGAGATAGGCTCGGGCGGAGCCTGGGGAGACGAGCTGGCAATGGACGCTGCTCGGGCTTGCGCAGATGACGCCGATGGCAACGAGACCGGCTCCAGGCCCTACGCCGACAGGGGCCCGGCCTTTCCTCGCGACATGGCCGAGCGCCTCCGGCGTATCGTCGCCGGCGACCACGAAGCCTCGCGGGCCTCGGGGCTTCCCTGGCCCGAGGTCGATTCCCCCTCGGTCTTCGCGCGGGCCCTGGGGCTCGGGCTCGAGGACGGCGCCCGCGCCAGCGTGGCCTGGGAATGCGCGAGCAACCGCTGCGCCGCCATGCCCGGCGCCCGCGCCTTCCTCGCCGCCTGCCGCGAGCGCGGGCTGCCCCTGGGCATCGTATCGAACGCGCAGTTCTATACCCGGCTCTTCATCGAGGAGGCCTTCGGCCTGCGGCTCTTCTGCGACCACGCGGCCGGCTGCCTCGGCTTCCAGCCGGAGCTGGCGCTGTGGTCCTTCGAGACGGGGCGCGCCAAGCCGGACCCGTGGATGTTCAAGGAGCTGGCGCGCAGGCTCGCCGCCGGGGGCGTGCCGGCGGGCAGGATACTCTACGTCGGGAACGACGCTCTCAACGACTGCGCCGCGGCCGGGGAGGCGGGGCTCATGACCGCCCTCTTCGCCGGCGACGCCCGCTCGTTCAAGGCCCGCCGTGGCGACGAGAGGGTGGCGGCGCATCCCCCGACGACGGTCGCGCTATCGTGGGATGAGCTAAGGAGGCTCGCATGTACCTGACCCGGACCCGCGACATTACCAGGATCGGCTTCGTATCCACGCGCTTCATGGGAACCGACGGCGTCTCCCTGGAGGCGTGGAAGTGGAACGAGGTGCTCAACGAGCTCGGCTACGAGACGTTCTTCTTCTCCGGCAAGAGCGATTGGTTCCCCGACCGCTCGCGCGTCGTCGAGGAGGCCTTCTTCGGGTTCCCCCGGGTTAAGGAACTCCACGATGAGATCTTCGACCGGACCACGAGGCGGCGCGGCCTGACCGCCGAGGTAGGCGAGATCAAGGGACGGCTCAAGTCGGCGCTCTACGAATTCGTCAAGGAATTCGAGATCGACCTGCTCATCGTCGAGAACGCCTTCGCCATTCCCATGCATATTCCCCTGGGGATTGCGCTCGCCGAACTCGTCGCGGAGCTCGAGATGCCCACGGTTGCCCATAACCACGACTTCGCCTGGGAGCGCCAGCGCTTCATGACGGGCTGCGCGGAGGACTACATAGTCAGGGCCTTCCCGCCTCGCCTCCATAGCATCTACCATGTCGTCATCAACTCGGAGGCGCGCAGGCAGCTGGCCTACCGCTGCGGCATCGCCTCGATCATGGTTCCGAACGTCTGGGACTTCGACGCGGAGCCCGTCCAGGCCGACGGCTACAACGCGAGCCTCCGCGGGGAGCTGGGGCTAGGCGACGAGGACGTCCTCTTCCTGCAGCCCACGCGCATCGTGGCGCGCAAGGGCATAGAGAGCGCCATCGAGCTCGTCGCCCGCTACAACGCCCTGTCGGGCGGCAGGCAGCGGAGCGTCCTCCTCGTGTCCCATCCCGACCTGGACGAGGGCGACCAGTACCAGCGGCGAGTCATAGACTACGCGCGCTTCATGGAGGTCGAGCTCGTCGTCCGGGCCGACCTCATAGGCGTGAGCAGGGCCGCGCGGCCTGACGGAGGTAAGCGCTACTCGCTATGGGACGCCTACGTGCGCTCGGACTTCGTCACCTACCCGTCGACCTACGAGGGCTTCGGCAACGCCTTCCTCGAGGCCCTGTTCTACCGTAAGCCCATCCTGGTCAATCGCTACGCGATCTACGCCCAGGACATAGAGCCCCTCGGCTTCAGGACGACGGTGATGGACGGCTACGTTACCGACCAGGTGGTAGAGGACGTGGCCCGCGTGCTGTCGGACCCGGTCGAGGAGCGTAAGCGCGTGGCAGAGAACTTCGCCATAGGCAAGAAGTACCTATCCTACGAGCTCCTCAGGCGCAGGCTCCCGACCATCTTCATGAATTTCGGCGCGGTGTCCTAAGAATCGCCCG
>CAZNNA010000288.1:0-4573 GCA_964573825.1 uncultured Treponemataceae bacterium | reverse complement strand
GCCGTCCCCGAGGTGCTCACCTTCTACATGGGCAAGAACACCCCCGAGCACCGCGACTATATCATGAAGAACCTCATCAACGAACTCTAGGACTAGGCATGGCATACGTTAAGAAGCTGTTCAACGAGAATTTCCTCTACTACGCGAGCTACGTGATCAAGGATCGCGCCATTCCCGAGCTCGAGGACGGGCTCAAGCCGGTCCAGCGTCGCATCATGCATACCCTCTTCGAGGCCGACGACGGTAAGTTCCACAAGGTGGCCAACATCGTCGGCTCCTGCATGAAGTACCACCCGCACGGCGACGCCTCGATCTACTCGGCCCTCGTGGTGCTGGCCAACAAGGACCTCTTCATAGACAAGCAGGGGAACTACGGTAACCTGCTTACGGGCGACGAGGCCTCGGCGGCAAGGTACATCGAGTGCCGCGTGTCGGCCTTCGCCAAGGAGGTGTTCTACAACCCCAAGATAACGGACTACGTAGAGAGCTACGACGGCCGCAACAAGGAACCCGTCGTCTTCCCCGCTAAGCTACCGGTCATAGCGATCACCGGCGCCGAGGGCATAGCCGTCGGCATGAGCACCAAGATACTCCCGCACAACCCCCTCGAGGTAATCGCCGCTGAGATAGCCTGCCTGCGCGGCGAGGACTTCCGCCTCTTCCCGGACTTCCCGACGGGCGGCATCGTCGACGCCGGCGAGTACCAGGACGGGCTCGGCCGCGTGCGCGTCCGGGCCACCATGGACACGGCCGACCCCAAGCGAATAGTCATCCGCGACCTGCCCTACGGCGTCACCACCGAGAGCCTCATAGAGAGCGTCGAGGCCGCCGCCAAGGCCGGCCGCATCAAGATTGCCTCCATCAGCGACTTCACCACGGAGAAGGTCGAGATTGAGATCAGGCTGGCGCGCGGCGTCTATTCAGAGGAGACCGTCGACGCGCTCTTCGCCTTTACCCAGTGCGAGCAGTCCATATCCTGCAACCTCCTCGTCATCAAGGACGGCCAGCCGACCCTGATGACGGTGAGCGACGTCATACGCCACCACGCCAAGCGGCTCCTTTCCATACTCAAGGCCGAGCTAGAGCTGACCATACGGGAGCTCCTGGACGAGCAGCATGCGCGTACCTTGGAGCGCATCTTCATCGAGGAGCGCGTCTACAAGGCCATCGAGTCGAAGAAGACGCAGGGAGCGGTGGACAAGGCCGTGATAGACGGCCTCGCGCCCTTCCAGTCGGAGATCAATCGCGAGGTCACGGCCGAGGACGTCGAGCGCCTCCTCCGCATACCCATACGGCGCATATCGCTCTACGATATAGAGAAGGCCCGCGCCGAGATGGAGCGTATCAAGGCGAGGCTCAAGGAGGAGCGCTACCACCTGGCGCACCTGACCGAGTACGGGATCGGCTTCCTGGAGGGCCTGGCCAAGCGGCTCGGGCCGGAATGGAAGCGCAAGACCCGCGTGCGCTCCTTCGACCGCGTCGACGTCAAGGAGGTGGCCAAGCGCGACATAGCCGTCCGCTACGACGCCGCCGCAGGCTACCTCGGCACGGCCGTATCCGGCGGCGAGTATCGCTTCGACGCCTCGCCCTTCGATAAGGTGCTCGTGATACGGCGCTCCGGCATCTACTCCGTCGTGCCCTTGCCGGAGCGGCTCTTCGTCGACAAGGGCATGCTCTACGCCTGTGTCGCCGATAAGGACGAGCTGGCGGCTACGGTCTTCTCGCTCGTCTACATCGATCCAAAGAACGGCTCGGCCTACATCAAGCGCTGTACCATAGACGCCTGGATCATGAGCAAGGATTACCAGCTCGTGCCCGAGGGAGCCAAGGTGATCTTCTTCACGGCCGCGCCCAAGAAGTCCTTTACCCTGAGCTACGCGCCCAAGCCCCGCTGCAAGATAGACGAGGAGCGCTTCAGGGTCGAGGCCTACCAGGTCAAGGGCCTCAAGGCCAACGGCGTACGCCTGTCGACCAGGCAGGCGCTCAAGGCGGAGGGGGAGGGCGAGCCGAGCCTCTTCGACGACGCTCCCGGTAAGGTAAGCGCGCCCAAGGCTACGAAGCCCGCCGCCTCGAAGGCGACCGCTACCAAGGCTACGAAGCCCGCCGCCTCGAAGACGAGCACCGCTAAGGCTACGAAGCCCGCCGCCTCGAAGGCGAGCGCGACCAAGGCTAAGAAGCCCGCCGCCGCTAAGGAGAGCGCCATCAAGGCGAAGAAGCCCGATGCGGGGACGGAAAAGCCCCGCGGAGGCCTCCTGGACAAGGCGGCCGCTAAGAAGAAGCCGCCCAAGGCCTAGCGGCGACTCAGTCTATGACGCTATAGCCGCCGAGCGCGTCTCCTATGGCACCGACGAGGCCCTCGTTCTCCTTGGTGCGGGAGAGCACCGCGCCGACGGTCGTCTCCATGGTCTTCACGCACGCGGATATCTCCGCGACTCGCCCGTCGATCTTGCCGCTAGCCTCGTCGAGCCTGGCCGACGAGGCACCGAGCTCAGTCGCCTTGCGGCGCAGCTCCGAGGAGTTATCCTTGACCCTGGCGCCGTCGTCGCGCATGGCCGCCATAGCAGTCGATACCTGGGCCGAGCCGGCGGCCTGCTCGCGCATGGCGTTCTCTATCTCGGCCATCAGGTCCGCTACCTGGCGCACCCCGCCCTGAACAGACTCGAAGGCCTCGCCAGCCGAGCCGGAGGAGGTGACCGCCTCGTCGATGGAGCTCTTGACCTGGCTCAGCGCGCCGGCTATCTCGCGGGAGCGCTCGGCAGACTGCTCGGCCAGGCGCCGTATCTCGTCGGCTACCACCGAGAAGCCCTTGCCGGCCTCGCCCGCGTGGGCCGCCTCTATGGCGGCGTTCATGGCTAGGAGGTTGGTACTGCTGGCTATTCCTGAGATGACCTCTACCGCGTCGAGCATGTCGCCCGAGCGTTCCGCTATGGCGCTAACCGAGCTTATTACCTCGTCGATACGGGAGCGGCCGTCGTCCGCGCTATAGGATAGCCTCGTGGCCTCCTCCTTGGTACTGGCCACGCGCTTGGCTATGGACTCGATGTTGCCGAGCATTTCCTCGGTGGCAGCGGCAGCCTCGCTGGTGGAGGAGGCCAGCTGCGCCACGAGGGCGTCCAGCGCATCGGAGAAGGGCGCCAGCGACGAGAGGAGCCGGCCGATCGTCTCGACGGCCCGCCGCTGAGCCTCGGAGCCTTCCCGGGCGGCCATGGCCGCCCTGCTCGCGGTCTCCGAGCTCCGGCTAGCGGCCCCGAGCTCGGCCGCGAGAGCCAATCCGCTCGCCTTGAGGACGGACAGCTTGGCTCCTACATCGGTCGAGAGAGCGTTGAAGCGTTCCCTGGCGTCGTCGTATGTCTTTTCCTGGGCCTTGAGGAGGCGGACCATCGACCGAGGAAGCACCGACAGCGAGATCCCGAAGGCCGCGATGTACATCGACTTATAGAACTGACCGAGCGGCACGGTATGCGGCGCCAGCTCGTAGAGCTCCGGCGGGATGGCTCCGTAGAAGCTCAGGTAGACCGCGTTATGGCTTACGAGGCACAGTACCGTAGCGTATATAACGAGGACGGATCGCTGCCTGAAGGCAGCTAGGACTATCACGAGCGGATAGAGTAGCACTATGGCCGTCGTCGCGACGCCGCTCGGATGCAGGAATATCGCAGACGACAGGATTGACGAGCTTACTACCATGACGTCGACGCATATGGACGCCCAGGGTAGCCAGCGCGGCGGCGTTCCTTGCCTAAGCGCCAGTCCGACGACGACGTTGAAGGCGGCCATGAAACCCACCACGGCCAGCGTAGCCAGGCCCGCCCCGCCTTGAACCGGATCGAGCATCTGGATGATCGCCATGACCCCGAAGAAGGCCGCGAAGCCCCAGCGGAATAGGTATGAAACGCGCTCCCCGCGCATCGACTCTTTCTTTAGCAAAATATCTGCGGAACCCATCGAAGCCTCCAGGGCAATAAACCTGGTCTAGAATCCTCGTCTCGTCAAGGACGAAACGGTTTCGAACGGCGTCCATCTCTTGACATTTTTCCGCGTTTCAGGGTACTTTCTGCCTGCTTCCAACGAAGCATTCCCCTGTAGCTCAGTTGGCAGAGCAAGTGGCTGTTAACCACTGGGTCCGTGGTTCGAACCCGCGCGGGGGAGCTAGTTAAGTTGTACTGTGGAAACGAATTAAGCCCTGGCGATGCCCAGGGCTTTTTCGTATTCTGAGCCCGACTGGACGCAAATTGGACGCAGATCCAATGAAGTGGACGCAGCGCAACATTCTGCGACTCGCTCGTCTGGTCAGGCCAGGAGTACAATGGCAGTGCCTACCACAAGGAAAAGGGGGGCAGCATGGCAACGAAAAAGAAGTATCCCGAACCGTACAGGCGGCCGGACAGCAACATCTACTACTTCATGTTTGTCGGAAAGGATGGCACACGCCGACGGATGACCACCGGCCTCACGGCTAAGGAGGCCGCCCGGGACTTCATCCGCACCTTCATCGACGAGCAGAGCGCCGAGGCGACCACCTTGTGCTTCGCCGACTACGCCGCGCCCTTCTTCAAGGCCGATACCTGTCCCC
>CAZNNA010000287.1:0-4574 GCA_964573825.1 uncultured Treponemataceae bacterium | reverse complement strand
CCTTGGCGGCCTCCGGCTTCGAGCACGCGGCGAGGGCGCCGAGGCCCGCGAGCGCTGCGCAAGCCGCGACGACGCGAGTGAACGATCTCTTCATCTCTTCACCTCCAACGATTTTCGCGCGGCTTCTCCGCGCCGTAGGTGTAACGTAACACCTACGGCGAAGTATACATGGCTTTTGCGATACGTCAAGGAATTTCCTGCGGGCCCCTAGTCCCGGGACCACTCGGTTTAGCTCCGTCGATGGAGTTCCTGGGTTGGGTGCCCTAGCTCCGCTCGCCTGGAACGGCCGGCCTCGGCGCAACGCCCGCATGAGCGTCCGGACTAGTTCTCGTTAGGTTAGCGTCAAGGTCGCGCGCGGCATCGTTCCCGCGAGCTCTTTTCCTTGACAGGAGCTTCCTCGGCGTACAGAATCGTCTGGTATATCGCGAGCGACCATTTAACCGACAAGGAGACCGATATCATGACCAGGAAGATCCTTCGCCCGGCTACCATCGCGACCTGCCTCCTCTCAGCGCTGCTCACGGTTTCGTGCGGCGGCGAAAAGCGCCCGGAGGCGCGGGCCGTGCCCGCCGATACGCCGGCCCACCTCGTGGAACTCGTCAAGGCAGCCCAGGCTGAAGGCGAGCTGACCGTCATCGCGCTGCCCCACGATTGGCTTAATTACGGGGAGATCATCGCGCGCTTCAAGGAGAAGTACGGCCTCAAGGTTAACGAGCTCAATCCCGACGGATCCTCGGGCGACGAGCTGGAAGCCGTCAGGGCCAACAAGGGCAACAAGGGCCCCCAGGCTCCCGACGTACTAGACCTAGGACTGTCCTTCGGGCCGCTCGCCAAGGCCGAGGGCCTGCTCGCTCCGTACAAGGTCTCCTCGTGGGAGACCATCCCCAAGGAGATCAAGGATCCCGACGGCCATTGGTACGGGGACTACTACGGCGTGCTCGCCTTCGAGATCAACAAGGACGTGGTCAAGAATCTCCCTAAGGATTGGAACGACCTGCTGAAGCCTGAGTACAAGGGCCAGGTGGCGCTCGCCGGAGATCCCAGGACGGCCAACCAGGCCATCATGACCATCGGGGCCGCCTCCATCGCCCAGGGCGGCACCTTCGCCGATATCAACCCCGGGCTCGCCTTCTTCGATAGGCTCAACAAGGCCGGCAACTTCGTACCCATCATAGCCGTGCCGGGCACGGTCGCCTCGGGTGAGACCCCGATCACCATACGCTGGGACTATAACGCCTTGTCCAATCGCGACAAGAGCGCGGGCAACCCCGACATCGCGGTCGTCATTCCCCGGAGCGGCGTCGTCGCCGGCGTGTACGTCCAGGCGATCAGCGCGTACGCGCCCCATCCGAACGCCGCGAGGCTCTGGATGGAATTCCTCTACTCCGACGAGGGCCAGCTGCTCTGGCTCAAGGGCTACGGCCACCCGGCTCGCTTCGCGGACCTGTCGGCCCGCGGCGTCGTTCCCAAGGAACTAGCCGAGCGCCTGCCGCCGGCGGAGGATTACGCGAGGGCCGTCTTCCCGACCATAGGGGACCAGGAGAAGGCAAAGGCCACCATAGCCGAGGGCTGGGATCGCGTGGTCAACGTAAGCGTCCAGAAGCGATAAGCCGATGGCTAGCCACGGTCCCGCCGCCGGCGGGACCGGCCTCAGGCGCGCGACTCTCGGCCTTCGGTCGGGAGTCGCGCGCCTATTGCCGGTCCTGCCGTTCTTCGCCTTCGCCGTCCTCTTCCTGATCCTGCCCGCCGGCTCGATACTCGCCGGAGCCTTCCTAGACGGCGACGGAGCCTTTACCGTAGCCAGCTTCGCAAAGCTCCTGAGGCCGAACATCATCTCCGCCTACCGCGTTTCCGTCGAGCTGAGCGCCGTGACGGCCCTCGGCGCCTGCGCCTTCGGGCTCGTGCTGGCCTACGCCGCCCTCGAGGGGGGCCTCCCCAAGGGACTCAGGTCCTTCCTCCTGAGCTTCTCGGGGGTGGCCTCTAACTTCGCCGGCGTTCCCCTGGCCTTCGCGTTCATAGCCACCCTGGGACGCATGGGACTCGTCACCGCCGTCCTCAAGGCCGCCTTCGGCGTCGATCTCTACGGCGCGGGATTCAGCCTCTACGGCTTCTGGGGCCTCGCCCTCGCGTACCTCTACTTCCAGATCCCCCTCATGGTACTCGTGATCAGCCCGGCCCTGGAGGCGCTCAAGCCTGAATGGCGCGAGGCCGCCCATAGCCTCGGGGCCTCGCGCGCGCGCTACTGGCTCGAGGTAGGCCTGCCCATCCTGGCTCCCTCGGTGCTGTCGGCCGCCCTCCTGCTGTTCGGGAACGCCTTCGGGGCCTACGCCACGGCCTATGCCCTGACCGGGGGCATGCTCAACCTGGTCACCATACTCATCGGGGCCCAGATACGCGGCGACGTGCTGCACGATCCGAGCCTGGGCTACGCCTTGGCCACCGGCATGGTCGCCATCATGGCCTTGACCACCGTGGCCGGGGGCGCGCTCCGGAGAAGGGCCTCGAGGTGGATGTCATGAGGAGCAAGGCCTGGGCCGTCGTCGCCTTCGCGCTCGGGGGGCTCTACTTCTTCCTGCCTCTCCTCGGGGTATTCCTCTTCTCGCTCCGGGGCGCCAAGGGCGCGCTCGGCTTCAGCGCCTACGCCCGCGTGCTCGCCAGTCCCCGCTTCGCCCAGAGCTTCCTCTTCTCCTTCAAGCTTTCGCTCGCGGTCATCGCGATCGGGCTCGCGGTCGTGCTGCCGGCGGCCCTCTACGCGCGGCTCAGGCTACCGAGGGTGCGGAGGGTAATGGAGCTCGTGGCTAACCTGCCGTTCACCATTCCGGCCATCGTCCTGGCCTACGGCCTCATCCGCCTCTACGGCCGTGAGCCCTTAGCCCTGGTCACGAGCCCCTTCCTGCTGGCCGCGGGCTGCGTCATCGTCTGCCTGCCGTACCTCTACCGGACCATCGACGCGGGCCTCGAGGCGATTGAGCTGCGCTCCCTGACCGAGGCCGCCGCGAGCCTCGGCGCGTCCCCGGCCCGGACGCTCTTCGCGGTCGTACTGCCAAACATGAGGACGGCCCTCATCGGAGCGGCCTCCTTGGTCTTCGCCATGGTCATGGGCGAGCTTACCCTGGCCGTCATGCTGGCCTGGCCCGCCTTCGGCCCCTACATGGCCCAGATAGGGCGCGACCTGGCCTACGAGCCCGCCGCCCTGGCGGTCATGAGCTTCGCTCTCACCTGGCTATCCATCACCCTCTTCCATGTCATGAACCGAGCCCTCGGGGCCGCCCCGAGGCGACGAACACGGAGTAACGGCGATGCCCTACCTTGAGATAGAGAACGTCCACAAGCGCTTCGGCGCCTTCCATGCCCTGAAGGGCGTATCGCTCTCGGTCGAGGAAGGGGAGTTCGTCTCCTTCCTCGGCGGCTCCGGCTGCGGGAAGACTACGACGCTCCGCATCATAGCCGGTTTCGAGGCCGCGACCTCCGGCTCGGTCCGGCTCGCGGGCAAGGACCTAGGGCCGCTCCGCCCGGAGCGGCGCCCGCTGGGCTTCGTGTTCCAGAACTACGCGCTCTTCCCTAACATGACGGTCAGGAGGAACCTCTCCTTCGGCCTCAAGGGCCTCGGCCTGTCGCGCCAGGAACAGGAGGAGAGGGTAGACGAGCTCCTCGATAAGGTCCGCCTCGGGGAGTTCGGCCACCGCTACCCGCGCGAGCTATCGGGCGGGCAGCAGCAGCGCGTAGCCCTGGCGCGGGCCTTGGCTCGCCGCCCCAAGGTCCTGCTCCTGGACGAGCCTCTGTCGGCGCTCGACGCCAAGATACGCGTGCACCTGCGCGGCGAGCTGCGCGCCCTTCAACGCGAGCTCGGCCTGACGGCTGTCTACGTGACCCACGACCAGGAAGAAGCCCTCTCCATGTCCGATAGGATCGTGCTTATGCGCGACGGCGAGGTCGAGCAGGCCGGTACGCCCGAGGATCTCTACCAGCGCCCGGCCACGGCCTACGCCGCCGCCTTCATCGGGACCGTCAACAGGCTCTCCGCGCGCGTCGTCGATCCGGGGTCGGGCCGGCTGGCCGTGGCCGGCCGCGAGCTCTCCGTCCCGGGCGCCGAGGGACTGGCTCCAGGCGAGGCCATCCAGCTCCTGGCCCGTCCCGAGCGCCTACGCCTGGGCGAGCCGGGGCCCGGCGAGGCTAGCCTGGGCGGCAGGCTGCGGGACGTCCAGTTCCTCGGCTCGGTCCGTCGCTGGAGCGTCGATCTCGGCGAGGCGGGTACCGTCGTGGTCGACGCCTTCAACGACGGCGCCGCCGCCTTGGCGCTAGGCGGTACGGTCACGGTCTCGTTCTCGCCCGAGGCACTCAGGGTCGGGCCCTCGTCCTAGCTATGGCCCTTCCATGGCCTCCGGCGTCAGCCCGTAGCGCGCTAGTATCGAAGCGTAGGCACGCGTTCGCTTGAAGGCCGCCAGCTCGGTCGAGAAGGCGGCCGATAGGGCCTCGAGCCCGCGCGCCCTGGAGAAGCACAGGTAGAGGCGTTGCGATACTATGGGCGGCTCGTGGAATCGCAGCCTCGCTAGCACCCCGGCCTCGGCCGCGTA
>CAZNNA010000286.1:0-4583 GCA_964573825.1 uncultured Treponemataceae bacterium | reverse complement strand
GTACGCTCTTCATGATCACGCCCGTATTCTGGCTGTCGTGCATCCTCCTCGTGCTAGCCAAGGACAATCTCTCCTTCGTGCTCGCCGGCGTGCTCCAGGGCTCGTTCTTCGTCTGCGGCGTCATCGCGGCCGCCTTTCAGTACGAGTTCATCGAGCCCGCCTACATGGGGCGCTGGCTGGGCATACTCGGTTTCTTCCAGATGAGCGTGTCGGCCGTCGTGGCCTTCGCCGCCGGGCTCGTCTGGGATCGACTGGGCGCCCAGTACATCTTCTTCATTCCCATAGCGCTCGACCTGCTCGTCAGGTTCCCCCTCCTAGCGACCATTCGGGAACCGGGGCGGAAGGCGCAACCGGCGAGGGCTACGGCTGTCTAACGGTAAGCGGCGCGGCGAGGGCCGTCCCGAGTCTACTACGTGGAGCGTGCAATGCAGCAAGGTGCCTCTCAGGCGGCTACGGTCATCATATCTATCATCCCTATAGTCGGAATCGTCATGGGCAGCGTCGTCGTCTTCTTCTACGTCCTCTGGAGCCATAGGGAGAAGATGCTGATGATCCAGAAGGGTAGCTATGATCCTACCCCGCTCGACATAGACACCTTCAGCCTGCTATCGGGCATACTGCTCGTCGCCGTCGGCGCCACGCTGACCGCGGTCTTCCTGGTCGTCGCCTCGACGGGCTACAACCTGCTCGGGGGCCTCATCCCGCTGTCGATAGGCGTCGGCTTCCTCGTCTTCCACCGGCTGCGCTCTCGACGGCGCGAGGCATGAGCCAAGGGGACCTCGGCCTTGCTGACGAGGACGTCATAGCCCGGGTCCTGGACGGCGATACGGAGGCTTTCTCGGCGCTCGTGCGGCGCTACCAGCGGAGGATACTCCGCCTGGGCTACGGTTTCTGGCGCAACCAGGACGAGGCGGAGGACTTCGCCCAGGACGTCTTCGTGAAGGCCTTCGTGGGGCTCGCGGGCTTCAGGGGGCGCTCGTCGTTCTCGACCTGGCTCACGCGCATAGCGTACAACGCCGGCATCAACGGCAAGCGCCGCTCCGGGCGCTACGAGCCCTTGGAGGCGGAACCGGTCGACTGTCGATCCCTATCGCCCGAGGAGGCGGCCATCAGGGCCGAGACGGCCGCTGCCCTGCGCGCGGCCATGGCCGAGCTGCCCGAGAAGTACGCCGTCTGCCTGGACCTGTACTTCGGGGAAGGCATGAAGTACGAGGATATAAGCGAGGCCACCGGCTTTCCCGTGAACACGATCAAGTCGCACGTGTTCCGGGCCAAGCGAGACCTGCGCAAGGCGCTCGGCGCCGAGGAGGATGCCCTATGACCTGCGAACGATTCATCGCGTCGCTCGACGCCCTCGATAATGGACCGCTGCCCGAGGACATGGAGTCCCACGCCCGCGCCTGCCCCGGCTGCGCCCGCGAGGCCGCCGCCCTCAAGGCGGCCCTAGGCCTCTACCGCCTGCCCGACGTCGCCGGCTCGGCCGATATAGCGCCCAGGGTCATGGCCCTGTTGCCCTTCGTGACGGCGCCCCGCCGCGTCGTCTCCATGCGCGATTGGGTCGTCGCGGGGCTCGTCATCCTGGGCTCCATAGTGCTCGTGCCGCTCCTTGCGGACTTCAACGCGCTCAAGCTGGCTTACGGGGCCGCCTTCACGCTGCCCGTATCGCTGGCCCTCGGGCTCATCGTCACCCTGTACGCCGGGCTCTTCGTCATGAGCCACCTGGACGACTTCGCCAGGCGGCTCAGGGACTTCGAGGTCCAGCGCGGGGGGCACCCGGCCTAGGCGAGCGCCGGATGCCGCGACGCGACGGGGAATCGCCCGCCTAGTCGCCTTCCTTGACTATCTCTATGCGTATGCCCTCGCTGGCCTCGTCGGCCTCCTTGGGGGGCACGATGACGCGTAGAATACCGTTCTTGAAGACGGCCTTGACGGCCGCCTGGTCGAACTTCTCCGCCGGCACGTAGTACTTCTGCTTCTCTATGTCCTTGAGCTTGAGCCGGCGCTTGAAGTAGCGGACGTCCTCGTCCGGGGCCGAGTCCAGGCCTATGCGCGCGGAGAAGACCATGTAGTCGCCCTGGAAGGACAGGCTGATGTCCCGCTCCTCGAAGCCCGCCAGCGCGAACTCGAAGACCATGGAGCGCTCGGGCGTGAGGAATATGTTCATGGGCGGGTAGGAGAAGCTCGGGTACCAGTCGGAGTTCTCGTCGTGCTCCTGGGCCCCGAACCAAGGCCCCCTGCCGGGCTTGGGCCCGTTCGGGCCGAAGTTGTCCTTCATCTGGTCGCCGAAGTCCTTGGCGGCCTCGAAGATCTCGTCGAGCATCGAGCCGATGTCGACGTACATGCGGTTGCTTTTCATGGTATCCCCCGTTAGGCGGTGAAGTAAGCCACTCCGCGAGGAGCTGGCCGCGGCCGGACCCGTTGGCGTCCGGGAGGGCGGGTCCGTATCGTCCCCGCCTGGGATTAAGAATAAGGACGCCGGGCCCGTAAGGCAAGCCCGGCGTCCCTGGATGCTATCCCTCGCGTTCGTTACTTCTTGGGCGGGTACATGAGCGGGTAGTCGGTAGCCTTGCCGGCGGCCGCCAGGTCCTCGGGTATGACCTTCCAGTTATCGTCGCGCCTGACCTCGATGGGGCCCTGCTGCTTCTCGAACCACTTGAGCATGTAGAAGCGCAGGTCCTTGGTGGTGCTCGACGTGACGAGTTCCAGGCGCTGCAGCCTCTCGGCGGGTAGGCCCACGCCCTTGGTCAGGTGGCCGCCGCCGCCGGAGCCGCGGTACGAGTTGATGGCCACGGAGTAGGTCTTGCCGAGGTCGAAGGCGGAGCCGTCGGCCATGGACAGGATGCTCACGCGCGAGCCCGCGGGCTTGGTCACGTCCACCGTGTACTTGATGCCGGCGACGCTGTCGTAGTTGTAGGCGCGGGTGACCGTATCGTAGCTGCTGTAGCGGGCGTTGTAGACGAGGTTGCCGTCCTTGTCGCGGAGGAAGGCTATCAGGTGGTCCTCGGGGCCCTTCATGGTGCCGAACTGCCCGGCGTAGCTATACTCCATGAACTTCTTCACCTGCTCGCCCGTCAGGTCCATGGTGTACATGAAGTTCTCGTACTTGTAGAGGCTGAACATGTCGCGGACCTTGATGGTGCCGTCCGCCGTGGTGGGCAGGTAGGCGTTCTGGTCCAGGGGCGCGGCGAAGGATATCTGCGCGGGCTTTAGGCCCATGGCGGGGTCGGCGCAGAGCTCGAGCTGGATGCGGTGTATCAGGTCGACGAAGGCGGAGTCGCCGAAGAGGGCCTCGTCGCTATGCATCTTGCCGACCATCTTGCCTATGGGGCGCTCGACCCAGGCCATGAGCTCGGCCTTGGCCGGCTCGAAGCGGTCCAGGAAGGCCTGGTCGGCGGGGAGGCCCTTCATGGGCACGAGCTCGCCGGACACGGCCTTCTTCCAGGCCTTGGCTTCCTTGTCCCAGGTCATGGTCACCTTGACGCGGGCGACGTTCTTGGCCGCGTCGATGGCGCCGTAGATAGGCACGACCCGGCCGCTCGGGTCCTTGACGTCGGCGTCCTTGGCCTTGGTGGCGGGGTTGAAGCCCTTGCCCTCCCAGCCGGAGTGGTCGTGGCCCACGAGTATGAAGTCGAAGCCCGCAACGCGCTCCACGACGAGCTGGCTGGCGCTCTCGTTCTTGGGCGTGTCGGCCGTCTGGCCGCCGTAGGTATAGTCGACGCCGGCGTGGAAGAGGCCCACGAGCAGGTCCGGCTTCTCCTTCTCCTGGATGACGGGGACCCAGCGCTTGGCGGTCTCGACCATGTCCAGGACCTCCATGCCCTCCCAGAAGGCCTTGGGGAGCTGTTCGGTGATCTTAGGCTCGATGAGGCCGAGCACGGCTATCTTGACTCCCTGGCGCTCTATTATGGCATAGGGCGGGAAGTAGGGCTCGTCCGTCCCTTCCTTCTCGATGTTGGCGCAGATCATCGGCGCCTTGACTTCCTTGGCCAGCTTGTCGTAGACGGGATGCCCGGCCTCGATGTCGTGGTTGGCTATCGTTACCGCGTCGTACTTGAGGTAGTTGAGGACCTCGCCCCAGATGTGCGGCGCGTCGGTCTTCTGGAAGTTGTAATAGTAGACGGTCGGCTGGCCCTGGAGGACGTCGCCGTTGTCGAGGAGTATGACCTCGCCGCCCTTGGCCCGCTCCTGGGCCACGAAGCCGGCCACCTGGGCCATCGACGTCTCCATCTCCTTGCCGGTGATGAAGTTGTACGGGAAGATGGCGCCGTGTATATCCGTCGTCTCTATGAAGGTGAGCTCGAGCGGCGTCTCGGCGAATTTCTCGAAGCGATGGGCGCACGAGCCGAGCGCGAGCGTCGCGGCGACGAGCGCCAACGCGTAGAACGCGATACGAAGCGACTTTCTCATCTAGTCCTCCTCTACGGTATGATCCCGCCTGTCGCGGGAAAGGGCGATAAGTATATACCCGATACGGAGGAGGGCAAAGCAAAATCGACGCGAACCACCGCTTGGGCGTTTAGCGCCTGGGCGCGACCGGTCGCGTCCTATCGCTCGCCGGGCCGTAGCCTCTCGAGGCGGGCGGC
>CAZNNA010000285.1:0-4591 GCA_964573825.1 uncultured Treponemataceae bacterium | reverse complement strand
GGAATTCTCGTGGGTAATGAGCGTCAGGTAGTCGATGAAGATGACCTTGACGTCCTTCTCGCTCTTCATGCGTCGCGCCAGCGAGCGCAGGTCGAGGAGCTTGATATTAGGCACGTCGACGATGTACATGGGCGCGTCGTAGATGCGGCTGGCCGCGTCCATGAGGCTCTGGATGTCGCTCGGCTTGATGAGGCCGCTCTTGACCTTCTCCGAGTCGATGCGGGCCTCGCTCGAGAGGATGCGGTTAGTCAGCGACAGGTCCGACATCTCCAGGGAGAAGAAGCATACCGCCTTGCGCTCGCGGAGGGCCATGTGCGAGGCCAGGTTGAGCGCGAAGGCCGTCTTTCCGACGCTAGGGCGGGCCCCGATGATGATGAGCTCGGAATCCTGGAACCCGCTCGTCATGCTGTCGAGGTCCGCGAAGCCGCTGGGGACGCCGGTGTACTGGTTCTTGCGCTTCGCCAGCTCCTCGATCTGCTTCATGGCGTCGGGGACTATCTCGCGCACCGAGCGATAGGAGACGGTCTGGCGATCCTGGTTGACCTCGAAGATGCTCTCCTGCAGCTCGTCGAGGAGCACGCCGGTCTCTATGGAGTCGTCGTGGGCCTTCTGGCTGATATCGGCCGCAAGCTTGAGGAGAGCGCGCCGGATGGAGCATTCCTGCACTATCTTGGCGTAGTACTCCATGTTGGCGCTGGAGGGTACGGCGTCGGTCAGCCTGGCTATGTAGGCGGGGCCGCCCGATTGGTCCAGGGACCCGAGCGCGCGCATCTCGTCGGCCAGGGTAATGAGGTCGGCCTTCTGACCCTTCTCGAAGAGCGAGACTATGGCGGAGAAGACGTTCTTATTCGCGTTGACGTAGAAATCGTCCGGACGCAGGTAGCGCAGGATATGCGGTACCGCGTCCGGATCGAGGAGGAGCGCGCCCAGCGCGGCCTGCTCGGCCTCCGCGTTGTGCGGAGGCACCTTGTCCTTGAGCTGGGCGGGTATCATGCGGCTAGCTTAGGCCTCTGATTCCTCGGTTGCCTCGGCGGGCTGCTCGGCGACCTGGGCCTCGGCCTGGGCGGCCTCTTCCTCGTAGCGACGGCGGCGGGGCTGCTCGGCGGGAGCGGCGGGCTGCTTAGCCTTCTCTACGTGGCCCTTGACCTGTATGCGCACCACGGCCTCGTCCTTCTCGTAGAGGCGGACGGAGACGCGGTAGTTGCCGACGCTCTTTATGACGCGGCCGGGGACGTCTATCCTCTTGCGGTCGACGCTGATGCCCTTCTTGAGGAGCTCGTCGGCCACGGTGGCGTTGGAGACGGCGCCGAAGAGCTTACCGTTGGCGCCGGCGGACATGTCGAGCACGAGCTCCTCGGCCTCGAGCCTCGTCTTGAGGTCGGAGCTCTGGGCGCGCTTCTCGGCCTTGCGGGCCTCGATCTCGGCCTTGCGCTTCTCGAACATGGCGACCGTGGTCGGGCTGTACGGGAAGACCAGCCCGCGGGGCAGGAGGAAGTTGCGGGCGTAGCCGGCGGCGACGTCCTTCACGTCTCCGAGCTCGCCCAGGTTGGGAACGTCGCTGTTGAGGATTACCTTCATGGTATATCTCCCTTGGTTGCTGCACGGAACGGTATCCAGGTCTCTAGGGTGCCGAGCAAGGCCAGGAGCCCGACGGCTACGAGGCCGATCGGACCGCCCATGACGAGCAGTATCATGAGCAGGGGACCCAGGAATCGCAAGGCAGGAGCCAGGCCGACGCGTTCGGCGAGCGCGCGGACGATGGCGAGACCCTGTACGCCGTAGCAGATGGATAGAGCTAAGGCCGCGTTCAACGCGACCGCCGAAAGCAGGAACGATGGGAAGAAGCGATTGGCCAGGAGCGCCGCCCAGGCGGCCAGGGCCGGCCAGACCAGGTAGCGCGGTACGCAGTACTCGCCGAGTCCCGGCGGCAACGCGGCCGTGTCGGTGGTAGCCGGGGGCTCTACGGGCCTTCGCAGCCTGGACAGTGCGCCCATGCGGGCGCCGACCCAGGAAGAGAGGAAGATGAACGCGAAGAGCACTGCGGCGTAGCTCGAGGCTATGCCGACCTCCAGCGCTTCCCAGGCCAGGGACGCGGACTCGGAGCCGAGCGTGGCGTTGGCCATGCGCAGGGCCTCCTCGAACAGGGCGCGGACGCCCTCGTCCCTTAGGGAATACAGCATGGCAGGGAGGCTGAGCGCGGCCGCCAGGGCCGCCCCGGCCAGGGCGCGGGTCGCGTACGCCAAGGCAGGCAGGATAGGCGAGGCTATGACGGCTACGGCTCCCACCATGGCGAGCGGCGCCGACAGCCCCAAGGCCAGGAGCGCTAGGCTTCCCGAGCCGGAACCCATGATGAGGGCGGCCTGCCACGCCGCTATGGCGATAGCCGCCGATACGGCGCTGATCGCCATGTCCTTGAAGCCGCTACGCGCGCCCCTGTAGGCTATGGGTACGAGGAAGGCCGGCATGCCGACGACGGTACCGAAAAGCACCGCCGAAACCGCCCCCGCGAGCGCGGGAGCGGCGAGACGCCTGAGGCGATCCTCGTTGAGCAAGGCTCGTTACTTCGTTACGTACGGGATGTACGCGAGGGCCCTGGCGCGCTTGATGGCCACGGCGAGGGAACGCTGGTGCTTGGCGCAGGAGCCGGTGATGCGGCGCGGCAGGATCTTACCGCGCTCGGTGATGAAACGCTTGAGCGTCTCGGGATCCTTGTAGTCGATCTTCATCTTCTGGGCGCAGAACTTGCAGACCTTCTTGCGGAAGAAGCCCTTGCGGCCGCCGCGACCGCCGCGATCGTCTCCGTCCCTCTTCTGATCGTCGCCGCGAGATCCGCGGTCTTCCCTGCCCTGGTTCATATCGGACATCGATAGTCTCCTTGATTGTGTGTGAGTCCCGTCCTAGAACGGGATGTCATCGGAAAAATCGTCCGGCGCCGGCGCCTGGGCCGCGGGGCCTTGCTGGCGCCCGCCCGAGCCCTGCCCTTGGTACTCCCGGGGGCCTTGCGACTGGCCGCCGTAGGACTGCCCGCCGCCCTGGCCGCCGGAACCGCCCGCTGGGCCGCCGGCGCCTCCGCCGAGCAGCTGTACGGTGTTGGCGTTGACGATTACCTTCATCCGGGACTGGCCGTCCTGATCCCAGCGATCCTGCCGCATCGTGCCTTCCACCGCCACCAGCTTACCCTTGGTCAGGTACTGGTTGATGGATTCGCCCTGCTTGCCCCAGAGATCCACGTCCCAGAAGCTCGCCTCGTCGACCCATTCCGTACCCTTCTTGCGTCGGGTGCTCGTGGCCACGGCGAAGTGGCAGACGGCCTGGCCGGAACTGGTGTACTTGAGCTCCGCGTCGCGCGTCAGGCGGCCTACGAGGACCGCCACGCTGAGGTCGGCCATGCCGTCCCCCTACTCCTCAGCCCTGACGAAGAGGTACTTGAGGATGTTCTGCTCTATCTTGAACACCTTCTCGGCCGCGACGATAGTAGTGGGATACATCTTGGCGAAGAAGATCACGTAGCGGCCTCGCTTGCGGCCCTTGACCTCGTAGGCCAGGGCTCGCTCGCCGAGCTCTTCTTCCTTGACGATCTCGGCGCCCTGAGCCTTCAGGGTAGCGGAAACCGTCTCCTTCGCCTGGCGATAGAGTTCCTCTTCCGCCGGAAAGATAACAGTCAGTTCGTAGGGTCTCATCGATCCTCCCCATGGTCTTTAGATCCGTCCGAAAGGACGGATAAGGAGTCGCCCGCCGACGATCGGCAGGCGCGTCCGGGCAGTATACCCTGCGGCGCCCGCCTTATTCAAGGCTATGTCGGCTTTTAACGCGTCCGCCCTAGGCTTTACCCGGCGGCTCGCGGCGAGCTACAATACAGGTATGCCTAAAGTGTACCATTACGAGGACGACTTCTTCATAGTCGACGGCCTGGCCCGCGTGGTGGCCGACGCGACGCGCCTGGATCCGGACGACGACATCGTCGGGGATACGGTCGTCGCCGCCGCGCGCCTGGCCGACGGGGCCTTGCGAAGGATCAAGGATATAGTCATGGAGAACCACCGCCTCGTCGATCGCCCGGAGAGCCTTAGGCTCCTATCGAGGACGGCGCAGGCCCTGGCGGACGCGCTCGATAGCCTGGCCGAGCCCGGCTCGCCCCTGGCCCGCAGCGTAGCGAGCTGTCGCGACGAGATCTCCCGCATGGCCCTGGCCCACCGCGCCGCGGCCGGCGAGATGCGCGAGGCCCTGCGCCTACAGTCCGGCGACGACGGCTCCCTCGAGGACCACGTCTCCGGGGACGAGCTATCCGAACTCCTCAAGGATACCGAGGCCGGGCCGCCTCCCGAGGCCGCCGGGTCAGTAGAGGTAGCGTTCCATCTCGGCCAGGCCCTTGAGGGTCAGGTCCGGCTCCACGGCGTCGAAGACGTCCGTCAGGTCGGTCAGCACCCGGCAGAGCCCCCCCGTGGCGACGACCTTGGCCCCGCCGAGTTCCTTCTTGATGCGACCAACCAGGTACTCCACGAGCCCCGTGTAGCCAAGGACGACGCCGGCCTGTATCGCCTCCACCGTATTGCGCCCCATCGCCGAGGCCGCGGCCTCGAGCGGTACCGAC
>CAZNNA010000284.1:0-4603 GCA_964573825.1 uncultured Treponemataceae bacterium | reverse complement strand
ACCTTCATGAACGAGGACGAGTTCATAGCGCTATCCGAATGCGGGGTAGACGCCGCCTTGCAGCGCTTCTCCGCCGAGGCGCCCGGGGTCATCATAGTCAAGCGAGCCGAGACAGGCGCCGTCTGCGTCAGCGACGGCTCGGTACTCGAGAGCGCCGTCAGGCCCATACGCGCCACCGACAAGACAGGAGCGGGCGACGCCTTCGCCGCCGGGTTCCTAGCCGCCGCCCTCGCGGAAGAACCCCTGGCCCGCTGCCTGCGGCTTGGCAACCGCGTGGCCGAGCAGACCATCCAGGTCGCCGGCATGAGCCTGGACGGAGAGCGCCTTAGGCGCGCCGCCCGAGCCGTCCTCTAGCCGGCCGCCGCGCTTCGTACCAGCCGTCAAGGCTGTTCGCTTCATCGTCAAAGCAAACGAATCATCGTCCAAAACCCTTGCCACGAGGGCCATAAGCTCTATATTTTTAGGTGAAACCTAAGAAAGGGAGGTAGTCATGCCTGACACCGAGATAGTACCTATCGAGATGATGCTCCCCAACAAGATCCCTATCATACCGCTCAACGGCAAGCCTATTTTCCCCGGCATCTTCACGCCGCTCATGCTGAGCAGCCAGGACGATATACGAACCGTGGACGACTCCATGCAGAGCGACGGCATGGTAGGCCTCGTCCTCGTCCGCGACGACACGGAGCGCCCCAAGGCTAGCGACCTCCACGAGGTCGGGACCGTGGCCAAGATAGTCAAGCGCATCAACCTGCCGGACGGCTCGGTCAACATCTTCATATCCACGCTCAAGCGCTTCAAGATAAAGAAGGCCCTATCCAAGGAGCAACCGATACTAGCGGCGGTCGAGTACGTCGACGACCAGGGCGAGGGACCGGACGAGATCAAGGCGCTGACCCGCGCGCTCCTGTCGGAGATGAAGCAGGTCTCGGAGAACAATCCCCTCTTCTCCGAGGAGATGCGCCTCAACATGATCAACATCGATCATCCGGGCAAGATAGCCGACTTCATAGCCAGCATCCTCAACATAGACCGGGCCGAGCAACAGAAGATACTCGAGCTCTTCGACATCAGGGAACGCATGGAGCGCGTTCTCATGTCGATCAAGCGCGAGCAGGAGCTCCTCAAGATCCAGAAGCGCATCCAGCAGGAGATAAACGAGAAGGTCGAGAAGAGCCAGCGCGACTACTTCCTGCGCGAGGAGCTCAAGGCGATCAAGCAGGAGCTGGGCATGCCGGCCGACGCCAAGGGCTCGGATTACCAGCGCTTCAAGGAACAGCTCGACGGTTTCGGCTTCCAAGGCGAGATCAAGGAACTCGTCGACCAGGAGCTGGAGAAATTCAGCCTGATGGACCCGAACTCGAGCGAGTTCATAGTGACGCGCAACTGGCTCGACCTCATCTCCAAGCTGCCATGGAAGGCCGAGACCGGCAAGGACTTCGACATACAGGCGGCGCGGGACATCCTGGAGAACGACCACTACGGGCTCAAGGACGTCAAGGATCGCATCGTGGAGTACCTGGCCGTACGCAAGCTCAAGAAGGACTCCAAGGGTTCGATCCTCTGCCTCGTCGGTCCCCCCGGCGTCGGCAAGACGAGCGTCGGCCGCTCGGTGGCCCGCGCCCTCGGCAAGGAATTCTTCCGCTTCTCGGTCGGCGGAATGAGGGACGAGGCCGAGATCAAGGGCCACAGGCGGACCTACGTCGGCGCCTTGCCGGGCAAGATACTCCAGGGCCTCAAGATCACCAAGAGCCGCGACCCGGTCTTCATGATAGACGAGATCGATAAGATGGGCTCGAGCTACCAAGGCGACCCGTCGAGCGCCCTCCTCGAGGTACTGGACCCCGAGCAGAACTTCGCCTTCCGCGACCACTACCTGGACCTGCCCTTCGACGTATCCAACGTATTCTTCAT
The DNA here is from genome assembly GCA_964573825.1 of uncultured Treponemataceae bacterium. GTDB lineage: Bacteria > Spirochaetota > Spirochaetia > Treponematales > UBA12059 > SZUA-370. The sequence continues at coordinate 2,689 of CAZNNA010000284.1, read as the reverse complement.
CGTGACGGCAAACACCCTCGATACCATCCCCGCGCCCCTCCGCGACCGCATGGAGATCATCCAGCTCTCCGGCTACGTCGACTCGGAGAAGCTCGAGATAGCCAAGCGCTACCTGATCCCCAAGAGCCTCGAGCGGGCCGGCCTCAAGAAGGCCTGGGTCAGGTACACGAGGGACGCGCTGACCACCATAGCCGAGGGCTACGCCCGAGAGGCCGGCGTCAGGAACTTCGAGAAGCTCCTCGACCGGATCCACCGCAAGATAGCCCTCCAGGTCGTGAGCGCCGAGGGCGGTGAGACCGAGGCTAAGCGCTTCGAGGTGGACAAGCCTTCGCTCGAGAAGTACCTGGGCAAGTCGCGCTTCGACGCGGACGAGATCAAGCGGGCCACGCTGCCGGGCATGACCGTGGGCCTCGCGTGGACGAGCATGGGGGGAGACACCCTCATCATCGAGGCGGTGGAGAACCCCGGCAAGGAAGGCTTCAAGCTCACCGGGCAGATGGGCTCCGTGATGCAGGAATCGGCGGGGATAGCCTATACCTGGGTCAGGCACCACGCCGCCTCTGCCCACGGCATACCCTCGAGCTACTTCGAGGAGCGGCAGATACACCTGCACATTCCCGAGGGAGCCACCCCGAAGGACGGCCCCAGCGCCGGCGTAACCATGGCCACCGCGCTCATGTCCCTCGTCCTCGGCAAGAAGGTCAAGGACAGGCTCGCCATGACCGGCGAGCTATCGCTGACCGGCCAGGTCCTGCCCATAGGCGGCCTCCGGGAGAAGACCGTCGCGGCCAAGCGCAACAAGATCCGCGACATCATAATCCCCAAGGCCAACGAGAAGGACCTGGACGAGATACCGGATCACGTCAAGAAGGGTATTACCTTCCATCCCGTGGAGCGGATGGAGGAGGTACTGGCCCTGGCGCTACCGTGAGCGGCCTCGTCGCCCTTACGGGCGCGGACGGGTTCCTGGGCTCGAACGTAGCCAGGGCCCTCCTCCGCTCGGGCTACAGGATAAGGGCCGCCCTCGAGCCCGGGCGCGATACGGGAACCCTGGACGGGCTCGAGGTGGAGGAAGCCAGGGGCAGCCTCGTCGATCCGGGTTTCCGAGCGAGCCTCGTCGCCGGCGTGGACGCCGTTATCCATACCGCCGCGTCGACCGCCGTCTGGCCGAGCCGCGTCGCCTCCATGCGCTCGCTTAACGTTGACGCGGCCGTCGGCCTGGCCCGGGCGGCTGCCTCGGCGGGCGCGGCGAGCTATGTACACGTAGGGAGCGCGAGCTCCTTCGCCTGGGGCACCAAGGAGGAGCCCGGCGACGAGGCCGGCCCCTACGGCTCGGGACGCTTCGGGCTCGACTACCTGGACACCAAGCGTGAGGCGCAGGAGGCCCTGCTCGCGCTCGACCGCGGCGGCATGCGCCTCGTCGTATGCGCCCCTACCTTCATGTTCGGCCCCTTCGACTCTAAGCCGAGCTCGGGCGAGATGATCCTGGCCGTGGCCGGGCGCAAGGTCCCCGGGTACACGAGAGGAGGAAGGTCGTTCGCCGACGTCCGGTCGGTAGCCGAGGGAATAGTCTCGGCCCTCGGGCGCGGCAGGGACGGCCACTGCTATATACTAGGAGGCCGCAACCTATCGTATGGCGAGGCCTTCGCGACGATCGCCGGAGCAGTCGGCGTCGAGGCTCCCCGGCTTAGGCTACCCGCTCCCGCGGCGCTCGCCGTCGGAGCGCTCGGCTCGGCCTACGGCAGGCTGAGCGGCAAGGCTCCTCGCCTGAGCCTTCCCATGACCCGGGTATCGCTCGAAGGCCAATACTACTCCTCGGCCAAGGCCGAGGGAGAACTCGGCTACGCGGTCGGCGACCTCGAAGCCGCGGTTCGGTCCGCGGTCGCTTGGTTCAAGGAAACGGGACGCTGGCATGAGCGCTGACGGGACCGTACTGGTCACCGGAGCGTCCGGATACGTCGGAAAGCGGCTATGCGCCATGCTGGGCTCCAAGGGCATACCGGTAAGGGCGCTGTACAGGAGAAAGGATCCTCCCGGCGAGCTCGTCGCCCTCGCCGAGCACGCCGCGGATAGCGGTGGCTCCCGAGGATCGACCTTCGAGCTCGCGAGGGGAGACCTAGGCTCGGAGGCCGACGCGAGGCGGGCGGTCGACGGCGTCGCGGCTGTCATTCATGCGGCGGCGCTCGCCCGCGACTGGGGCCCGGCGGCCGCCTTCCGCGCCGCCAACGTCGAGGCGACGGCCCGCTTGGCACGCGCGGCCTCGGCCGCCGGAGTACGCGAATTCATCCTCGTAGGCAGCGTGGCCGTCCACGGCTTCGGTCATCACGAGTCGTCGACCGAGGAGGGCCCGTACTACCCCCTCGACCATCCCTACCCCGCGAGCAAGCTAGAGGCCGAGCGCATCGTCCTGGCAATGGACGGGCCAGGATTCCGGACGTCCTCCATACGGCTGGGCTACGTCTACGGGCCCGGCGATACGACGAGTACCTACCGCATGTTCGACGCGGCCGTTCGTGGCGCCTTCGGATATATAGGCGAGGGCAGCCGGCGCACGAGCGTCGTCTACGTCGACGACGCCTGCGCGGCCCTCGGAGCCGCGCTCGGGAACGAGGCCGTGGCGGGCCAGGCCGTCAACGTCGTCTCGGGCGAGGCGATAGCCTGGAGCGACTTCGCCGACGTCGTCTACGGG
>CAZNNA010000283.1:2988-4625 GCA_964573825.1 uncultured Treponemataceae bacterium | reverse complement strand
GGCGCAGGAGCACGTAGCTCTCCGGGTGTATTGCGAGCGCGTCGGTGTAGACCTTGAGGGTCTCTGCGAGATCGGAGACGGCTATGCCGATATGGTCGATCTTGACTACCACTGGTTCCTCCTAAATAGGCGCCGAGCGGGCCGACTCCGCCCGGGCGTGCCTGCCTGTCAGCGCCCGCTCGAGCCTGTCGAGCGCGTCGTAGAAATCGATGTCCTTTTGTAACACGGAACGGGCCAGCTCGCCTATCGAGCGGGCCTCGCCCTCGCGCTCGAGCGTCGCGAGCACGCGGTCCGCGGCGCCCCGGCCGAGCTCCCACATCAGGTTTTCCTCGCGTCGTTTCAGCAAGAAGCCGGTGGCGACGAGGGCGGCCTCGTGGGCCTTGACGGCGTCGACGAGTCCGGCGACGCCGTCGCCCGTCTCCGCGACCGTCGGTAGTACCGGCGGGATCTCCAGGTTCGGGTGCCCGGGAAGGGCGCCCGGCGGTAGCTGCGCGGCTATGTGATGAAAGGCGCCCTGCCCGCTCGCCGAGCCGACGCTCGGCGAGTCGTAAATCGCCGTCACGGCGCTCGCCGGCGAGCTGGCGTCACCCCCGGCCAAGGCCGCGCGCGCCTCGTAGAGCGGCGTGAAGCGCGTCGCCGCGCCGTTGAGCACCGCCGTCTCCAGCATCACCTTGATCTCGCGTACGACGCGCTCGGCGCCGTCGCGGTCGGCCTTGTTGACGCAGAAGACGTCGCCTATCTCCATGACGCCGGCCTTGATGGCCTGTATGTCGTCTCCGAGGCCCGGCACGGAGACGAGGACCACCGTGTCGGCGATACGGACTATGTCCACCTCGGACTGGCCCACGCCCACGGTCTCGATGATGATATCGTCATAACCCGCGGCGTCGAGGAGGCGGGCGGATTCCGAGACGGCCCTGGACAGGCCGCCCAGGTGGCCGCGGGTCGCCAGGCTCCGGATGTAGACGCCCTCGTCGGTGGCGTGCCGCTGCATCCTGATACGGTCGCCGAGGATGGCTCCACCGGTGAAGGGGCTCGACGGATCTACGGCCAGGACGGCTACGCGCCGCCCGCGGGCCCTGAGCTCGCCGACTATCTTATCGGTCAGCGTGCTCTTGCCGGCGCCGGGCGGCCCGGTGATGCCCACCACGTGGGCCCTGCCCGCGTAGGCGTGCAGGGCCTTGAGGACGGCGAGGCGCTCCGGGTCCTCTCGCTCTATCATGCTGATGAGGCGGGCCGTCGCCCTCGCGTCGCCTGAGCGGACGCGGGCGGCGACGGCCGCGGTATCGTGCGGCTCCATTCAGGCTGTTCGCTTAAGGTTAGCCTTTATGAACGCGATGGTCTCCGAGGTGGGCGTGCCGGGCGTGAAGACGCCCGCTATGCCGGCGGCCTTGAGCCCGGGGATATCGTCGTCGGGTATGACCCCGCCGCCTATCACGAGCACGTCGTCCACGCCCTTCTCCTTGAGGAGCTCCATGACCCTCGGGAAGAGGTGGTTGTGGGCACCGGACAGTATGCTCATGGCGATGACGTCGGCGTCCTCCTGGATGGCGGCGGCGACGATCTGCTCCGGGGTCTGCCTGAGGCCCGTGTAGACGACCTCCATGCCGGCGTCGCGCAGCGCGCGCGCTATGACC
>CAZNNA010000283.1:0-2978 GCA_964573825.1 uncultured Treponemataceae bacterium | reverse complement strand
CGATCGTGGCCGTCGAGGCCGGGCTTCGCGACGAGCACCCTAATCTTGCGATCCATAGTCTCCACCTGCCTTTACAGAATGACCTTCTGCTGGTACTCGCCGAAGACGGCCCGCAGCTCGTCGCATATCTCGCCGAGGGTCGCGTAGGCCCTGACGGCGTCAAGTATGGGCGGCATGAGGTTGTCGCTCCCCTCGGCGGCCTTGCGGAGCGCGGATAACGTCGCCTTGACGCGGGCTCCGTCCCGCTTGGCCCGTAGCGCGGCGAGCTTCTCGGCCTGGCGCTCGCCCACGGCCGGGTCGACCTTGAGTAGGCCCTTGGGAGCGGCTTCCTCGACCTGGAATTTGTTCATGCCGACGACGACGCGCTCGCCGGACTCCACGTCCATCTGGTAGGCGTAGGCGGCGTCCTGGATCTCCTGCTGGACGTAGCCCTTCTCTATCGCCTTGACGGCGCCGCCAAGGTCGTCGATCGTCCTTATGTAGGCCTCGGCCTCCGCCTGTATGCGGTCGGTCATGCTCTCCACGTAGTACGAGCCGGCGAGCGGGTCGATGGTCTCGGTGGCGCCCGACTCGTAGGCTATGATCTGCTGGGTCCTGAGCGCTATGCGGACAGAGTCCTCGGTCGGCAAGGCCAGGGCCTCGTCCTTGGAGTTGGTGTGCAGGGACTGCGTGCCGCCGAGCACCGCCGCCAGGGCCTGGATGGCCACGCGGACGATGTTGTTGTCGGGCTGCTGCGCCGTCAGGGTCGAGCCGCCGGTCTGCGTATGGAAACGCAGCATGAGGCTCTTGGGATTCTTGGCGCCGAAGCGCTCCTTCATCACCTTGGCCCAGACGCGGCGCGCCGCGCGGTACTTGGCGACCTCCTCGAAGAGGTCGTTATGCGCGTTGAAGAAGAAGGACAGGCGCGGCGCGAAGTCGTCGACGTCCAGGCCCGCCTTGACCGCCGCCGCGACGTAGGCGATGCCGTCGGCGATGGTAAAGGCTATCTCCTGCGCGGCGGTCGAGCCGGCCTCGCGGATATGGTAGCCGGAGATGGAGATGGTGTTCCAGTTGGGCACGCTCTTGGAGCAGTAGCCGAAGATGTCGGTAATGAGCCGCATCGACGGCTCGGGCGGGAAGATGTAGGTGCCGCGGGCGACGTACTCCTTGAGTATGTCGTTCTGGATGGTGCCCTCGAGCTTATCGGGGGTAACGCCCTGCTTCTCCGCCACCGCTATGTACATGGCCAGGAGCACCGAGGCCGGCGCGTTGATGGTCATGGACGTGGAGACCTTGTCGAGGGGTATGCCGTCGAAGAGGATCTCCATGTCGGCCAGGGAGTCTATGGCCACGCCGACCTTGCCGACCTCGCCGCGCGACAGCGCGTGATCGGAGTCGTAGCCTATCTGCGTGGGCAGGTCGAAGGCCACCGACAGGCCCGTCGTGCCCTGGGCGAGCAGGTACTTGTAGCGCTTGTTCGACTCCTCCGCGGTAGAGAAGCCGGCGTACTGGCGCATGGTCCAGAAACGCCCGCGATACATCGTGTTCTGCACGCCCCGGGCGTACGGGTACTCGCCGGGGAAGCCCACGTCGCGAGCGTAGTCCTTGCCGGCCGTGTCGAGCGGCGTGTAGAGCCGCTTGACCGGCGACTTGGAACCGGTGGTAAAGGTCTTCTTGCGCTCGGGGAACTTGGCCAGCGCCTTGTCGACGCCGGCCTCGTAGGCCGCGAGGCCTTCCTTGATCTTGTCAGTATCGCTCATGCTTGCCTCCGTAGAGCGAACCTAGGCCTTGGCGGCGAGCTCCAGGCCCGCGCGCAGCGCCTTGAGGTTAAGATCCTCCGTCCCCTTGGGGACGCGGTTGAGCACGGCCTTCTCCAGCGTCTCAGGTCTTACGACCTTGGACATCCCCCCCAGGACGCCCAAGGCCACTATGTTGGCCACGACCTTCTTGCCCACGACGTTGGCCGCCGTGTCCAGTATGGGAACCTGCACGGTCTTGGCCTTTATCTCCGGATCCAGGGTAACCGACGAGTCGGCTATGATGATGCCCTTGCCGTGCAGCCTGCCGTAGGTCCGGTAGGCGTCGGTCGTCAGGGCCAGCAGGTAGTCGGGATCGGTAGCCTTGGGATAGTCGATATCCTCGTCGGCTATGACGACCTCGGCCTTGCTGGAGCCGCCGCGGGCCTCGGGGCCGTAGCTCTGGGTCTGGACGGCGTTCTTGTCGTCCAGGATGGCCGCCTCGGCCAGCACTATGCCGGCCAGCACCAGGCCCTGGCCGCCGGAGCCGCTTAGTCTGAATTCTGTGCGCATCCTCGAACCTCTCCCTTGAAATCGTCGTACTTGCGCTTGACGCCCTCGACCAGCGACAGGTACTGGGCCGTGAATTCCGGGACGTCCTCGTTGTGGAACTCGCCGATCAGGAACTTGCCCTCGAGCTTCTCGGGCGCCATGGCCGCGGCGGCCTTCACGTTGACCGCGTGGTCGCGCTGCCACTCGAACATCTCGACGGCGCCGCCGACCTTGTTCTTGCGGCCGTAGTAGGTGGGACAGCCGCCTATCGATTCGACGACGGAGAAGCCCTTGTGCAGGAGGGCCTTCTCTATGAGCTCGCCGAGCAACTGGACGTGGTAGGTCGTCGATCGACCGACGTAGGTAGCGCCCGAGGCGATGGCTAGCTTGGCCAGGTCGAAGGGACGCTCGACGTTGCCGTAGGGCGCCGTGGTGCCGAGTGCCCCGGTCGGAGTCATGGGAGAGTACTGGCCGCTCGTCATGCCGTAGATGTTGTTGTTCATGACGATGGTCGTGATGTCTATGTTGCGCCTGGCGGCATGGATGAAGTGGTTGCCGCCTATGGCCGTGCAGTCGCCGTCGCCGGTCATCACTATGACCTTGAGCGAGGGCTTGGACAGCTTGATGCCGGTGGCGAAGGCCAGGGCGCGCCCGTGGGCCGTGTGCAGCGTATCGAAGTCCAGGTATCCGGACGCGCGGCTCGAGCAGCCG
>CAZNNA010000282.1:0-4645 GCA_964573825.1 uncultured Treponemataceae bacterium | reverse complement strand
GTCGCCATGGCCGAGGACAGGATAGTGACCGGCAAGACCGTCATCCTCGAGCACCTGCCGGGCGCCTATACGATCTATATGCACCTCGATGCCATGGCCGTCGAGCCCGGTACCGTGGTCGAGCGCGGCCGGCTCATCGGCACGGTGGGCATGACCGGGCTGGCGACGGGGCCCCACCTGCACTGGGAGTTCCGCGTCCTGGGCCAGCCCTGCGACCCGGAGGCCATGATAGGCCTGCGGCTACCTTGACAAAGCCGCGCCAATCCATACAATGGTCGGCGCTGTCGAGAGGGGGTGATTTCAATTAGCCAGATTACCGTAGATGACAATGAGCCGCTCGAGAAGGCCATCAAGCGCTTCAAGCGCATGGTCGAGAAAGAGGGCATCATTCGCGAGTGGAAGAAGCGCGAGTTCTTCGAGAAGCCTTCTACCATACGCAACCGCAAGGAGAAGGCCATGAAGCGCAAGCTCCTTCGCAAGGCGCGCAAGCCCCGCGACGGCAAGTCGTACTAGGCATCCGATATCGCGTATAGGGCGGCTCCGGGGAATCCTCCGGGGCCGCTTTTTTTTCGTGCGCCCGGCAGGGCGCGTCCGGGTTGCATGGGGCGGCGCCGTGGTCCCTCAGGGTCCCGCCAGGGAATAGGCGAGCGCCGCTAGCCCGGCCAGGAAGGCGTAGACGAGGCCGGAGAAGCTCCGCGGTCGCCGCCTCACCAGCGCCGCCAGGCGCTTACCCGGCCTAGCGAGGGCCAGGGCTCCGAGTCCTAGTCCCAGGGCGGTCGCGAGAGCAGCCTTGAGGAGCTCGGATGGGTCGTAGCTCGTCGCCCTCGCCTCCGCGCCGAGTAGCGCCCCGGCGAAGTCCGCTAGCCTCGAAGAGAAGACGCCCGTCCCCAGGCAGAGCGCCGCGAGCGCGGCGAGCGAGGCCTTGGCCTGCGCGCTTATGCGAACGGGCGGCGAGGCCTCGCCCCGTACCGATACCGGTTCCTTCGCTAGGGCCTCTTCCGGGGCCGTGGCCGCGAGGCTCCTCGTTACTCGGTCCGCGGGCAGGAAGATAAGCGATAGCTTGGCGAAGGAGGCGACGGTTCCGACGCCGGCGGCGAACAGTACCCAGTAGGTCCATTCGCCCTTGAACAGGTAGGAGACCGCCTGCTTGCTCGCGAAGCCGTTGACCGGAGGCAGGGCGCATACCGATAGGGCTCCGACCGCACAGCCGACCGTCACGACGCGGCGTCGGTCGCCCGCCCGCCTAAGGGCCGCGGCGGCCCCGCGGAGCGAGTAGACGTCGCGATTGCCCGCGGCATCGGTGATGGAGCCGACGCTCATGAAGAGGAGCCCCTTGAAGAGCGCATGGAATAGCGCGTGGAGGTAGGCGGCCCGGAGCGCCTCCGGCGAGCCCGAGCCCCAGGCGGCCACGATGTAGCCTATCTGGCTGATGGAGTGGTAGGCCAGGAGACGCTTCGCGTCCTTCTGGGACAGGGCGACGATGACGGCGGCCAAGGCGGTCAGCGCGCCCGCCGAGCCGACGAGTTCCATGGCCCGCGCTCCCTCGGGCAGGAAGGCCAGGAGGCGCCCGAGCGCGAAGAGCGGCGTCTTGGTGAGTACGCCGGACAACACGGCCGAGACGGCGTGCGGCGCGAGCGCGTGGGCGTCCGGTAGCCAGCCGTAGACCGGCATGACGGCCACGCGTATGGCTACCGCCGCGACGATGCAGGCCATGGACAGGCTCGCCGCCGCGCCTCCTCCATCCGGCAGGAGAGCTAGGCCCGCCGCTAGGCCCTCGTACGAGAGGCTGCCGGTCAGCCCGTAGAGGCCGTAGACGCCGAAGAGGAAGACGACCATGGCGGCCGAGCTGACGGCCAGGTAGCTGAACGAGGCCAGCAAGGCCCCCGGCTTGTCCGACGAGGCCACGAGCACGTAGGACGAGAGGCCGAGCATCTCCAGGCATACGAACAGGTTGAAGAGATCGGCGGTCGAGGCGGTAGCCGCGAGGGCGGCGGTCTGAATGAGGAAGATAGAGGTGAAGAGCGGCCCTCGCGGGCCTTCTCCTCGCGCGTAGAGGTAGGCCAGGCCCGCCCCGGCGAACCCCAGGGCGTCGATGAGCCAGGCGAGGCCGTCGAAGCGTTGCGCTATGCTAAGGACCGGGGACCAGTCGGCGACATAGAAGTGGACGGGGCCCGAACGGAGCGGCTGCAGGAGCGCGAGGAGCGCCGCCCAGGGCAGGGCGAGCCCGATCAGTGCGCCGGCTGCTTCCAGGAGGCGGCTCGCCCGAGGCGCATGCAGGGCCTTCCCGAGCAAGGCGAGCGCGGCGCCCGCGAGCGGTAGGAAGATGGGCAGGAGGGCGAGGTGCTCGTCACTCATGGCCTATGCGGTCCTTGATATCCTCGCAGTCGAGGGAGCCGAAGGCCTTATGGAGCCTATAGGCCAGGGCCAGGGCCAGGGCGGAGACGCAGACGCCTACCACGATGGCCGTCAGCATGAGCGCCTGCGGTACGGGGTCGACGAAGTCCTTGCCGCCCCCGCCCAGGAAGGGGGCGGCCTCGCCTATCGAGGCGCCTCCCAGGATGAAGAGCAGGACGACGGCCGTGTTCATTATGGCCAGGGCGTAGACCTTCTTGATCAGGTTGCGGCGGCCGACCAGGCCCCCTAGGCCGATGAGGAAGAGACACAGAGCCAGTATCCGCGCCGTCACGGTTCTTCCCCCCCGAGCATCATCACGCACATGAGCGCTACGCCCGCGCCGACCTTGAGCCCGATCACGACGTTGAAGGCGATGATGGAGCTGACCGCCGGGAAGGCCTCGCCTCCGCCGGCGGTACGGACGGCTTCGAGGGCGGCTATCGTTCCGGGGAACGACAGGGCAACCATGGCCGCGAAGGCCGCGGCCTCGATTCGCGCCAGCGAGCCCTGGGTCAGTATCCCGAGGCCCGGTTCCAGGCGGCCTATGCCGCCGGCCCGCCTACCGAGGGCTATGAACGCTACGCCGGACGCCAGGACGACCCCGCCCTGGAAGCCGCCCCCGGGCGACGAGTGCCCGAAGGCCATGACGTAGGCGCCGAAGAGGAGGACGACGGGGCCTAGCTTGCCGGCTATCACGTCCATGATCTCGGTGTGCCGATGGCGGAGCCGTCCCGGGCCGCCGCCGGCCGTCGATCCTAGGGCCTCGCCTCCATCCGGTTCTTCATGGCCGCGTCCCGGCTCTCCGCTAGCTCCATGCGCGCCTATGAGCGCTATCGAGCCGGCGAGGGCGGCGAGGAGGACGACTGTCTCCCCGAGCGTGTCGAAGGCGCGGTAGCCGAGGTAGATGGCGCTTACCAGGTTGGTCGCGCCCGTCTCCTCCTGGCCGCGAGCCGCGAGGAGGTCCCTCGCCCGGGCCGGCCAGGGGCGATCGGGCACGACGAGCGGCCATAGGACGGCGCCCGCCGCCGCCAGGGCGAGCGCGACCAGGGCGAGCTCGGCGCGCCGCCTGCTTCCCGTCGATCCGGGATAGGTCATGAGCGATCCATCCTATCGGTCTCGCGGATAGCCCAGATGAAGAGGACCGTCGATAGCCCGGCTCCCACGGCGGCCTCGGTGATGGCGACGTCCGGGGCCTCGAGGAGGAAGAATACCAGGGCCGTGAGGACGCTCGCCGCCGAGAGGGCTATGGCGCCGCGAAGGAGGTCCCGGGCCAGGAGCGCGTAGGCCGAGGCGACGCAGACGAGGGCTAGGGCCAGCTCTATCATGCGTCCTCGCCCGTCGGGGCCAGGCCCGCGCGCCAGGCGAAGCGCGCTATGATATGCGTCGCCGTGGGACCGGAGACGAGGAAGAAGCCCATGATGACGAGCACCCGGGCCGCCACGGCCGCGCTCGGGGCCGCTACGAGCGCCGCCAGGAGGACGGAGAAGACCGCCGTCGTGCCCGCGAGCCCGGAGGCCTGGAGCCGCGATAGCGGATCGCGGAAGCGGAAGGCGCCCGCCGTCCCGGCGACGGCGAAGACGGACGCTACGGCGCATAGCCCGGCGGCCGCTAGGTCCGCCGCGATCGCGGCGATGTCGCCGGGGCTCACGACCGCGGCCCCCGCCGGCCGTCCTGCCCCGGATCGCCTATCCTCGCGATGGCCAGGAGGCCGAGGAAGCCGAAGATGTCGTAGACCAGGGCCACGTCCAGGAAGGCCGACATGCCGGACGAGACGCCGCCCATGACGAGCAGCCCGAGCACGAGGGCCGAGATGACCGACAGAGCCGTGAGCCGGTCGGTCGTCGTCGGGCCGAGCACCAGTCGGGCGAGCATGGCCGCCGCGCAGGCCAGGAAGACCCATGTCGTCAAGGAGAAGGCCGCGCGGCTCAGATCCATATGCGGCCTATCGCCGACTCGAGGCCGCCCTTGACCGCCTCCCCGGCGCGGCGGGAGTGCCTGGTCGTCGCGTTGAGCCAGTGCACCAGGAGGTGGTCCTCGTCCAGGTCGACGCTGATGCTGCCGGGCGTGAAGGTGATGGAGCCGGCCAGGGCCACGCGGGCCAGGTCGGACTTGAGCCGCGTCCTGAAGTGCACGAGGCGCGGAGACGTCCTGCCCGTGGCGACCGCGACCAGGACGCGGACGCTCGAGGCGTACATGGCGGCCACGAGCAGGAAGGGGTAGGCGCAGAAGCGCAGCAGCACGTCGAGGTCGA
>CAZNNA010000281.1:0-4659 GCA_964573825.1 uncultured Treponemataceae bacterium | reverse complement strand
CCTCCTCGAGAACCCGCCGGTCATAGAGCAGATAGCCGAGGATCCCCTCCTCAGGCAGACCAAGATCATAGCCGAGGCCTGGGACGCCGGCGGCGCCTACCAGGTCGGCGGCTTCCCGGGCGGCCGCTGGGCCGAGTGGAACGGGCGCTACCGCGACGACGTCCGCCGCTTCTGGCGAGGGGACTCGGGCTCGGCCTCGGGCTTCGCCACGCGGCTCACCGGCTCCAGCGACCTCTACCTGCGCGACGGCCGCAAGCCCTTCCACTCCATCAACTACGTGACGAGCCACGACGGCTTCACGCTCCGCGACCTCGTCTCCTACAACGGTAAGCATAACGACCGTAACGGCGAGCGGGGCCACGACGGGCACGACTCCAACTTCAGCTACAACCACGGCCACGAGGGCCCGTCCAAGGACCCGGGCATCGAGGCGCTCAGGCTCCGCCAGCAGAAGAACTTCATAGCGACGCTCCTCCTATCCACCGGCACGCCCATGCTCCTCGGCGGCGACGAATTCGCCCGCACCCAGCGCGGCAACAATAACGCCTACTGCCAGGACAACGAGATCGGCTGGTACGACTGGAGCCTGGCCATCCGGAACGCCGAGCTCCTGCGCTTCACCCGCGAAGTCATAGCCATCAGGAGAAGCCATACGGCCTTCCGCCGGCCTGAGTTCTTCACCGGCCGGGACGCCAACCGCAATTCCCTACCGGACATCGCCTGGTTCGCCCCGGACGGCTCCGTTCCCGACTGGGCCGCCATGCCGCCGGCCTTCTCCGCCCGCCTCGACGGCTCCGAGGCGGACATCGCGACCGACCGCGACGACAACGACTTCCTCCTGCTCTTCAACGCGACGGGAGCGCCCCTGGACTTCTCCGTCTGCGCCCCCAGGGCGGGCTGGTCCTGGTACCGCGTCGTCGACACCGGGCGCGAGCCTCCTGACGACGTGGACCAGCAGGGCCGGGCGCCCGTGGATCACCGCGCCCCCTACGCCCTTCGCCCCAAGAGCCTGGCCCTGCTCCTGGCCAGGCCCAGGGCCCAAGCTTGATCGCGGGCCGGTAAATCGCTACCTTCACCCTATGATGCAGCGCGGCCGAGACAGGCCCAGCCTACGCTATAGCTCGGGCAAGCGAGCCCTGGCCGCCCACGATCCCCTGGCGGCCCTGCGCCTCCTCAAGGAGGCGGTGGACGAATGCCCCGTTAGCTCTCCCCGCGCCCTATCGGAACGCCTGTACTGGCTCGCCATAGCCCTTCGCCGCCTCGGAAAGGACGGCCTGGCGGTCAAGGCCCTCGCCAGCGCGCAGCGCCTGGCACCTCGGGGCCGCGCCCGCTCCATGTACGAGCGCGTGGCCAACGGCTACGGCATGCCCAAGGCGGCCTGTAGCGAGCACGACGACTACCGGGCCTTCTGCTCCATCCAGCTCGGCCGCTACCTGGCCCGCATACCCGAGCGGCGCTTCGCCGACCAGGCCGAGGCCGACGCGGTCCTCGCCGTCATAGCCGACGCCTGGCTCGGCCTGGCCCGCTCCCGCGGCGAGGAACGCCCCTTCGCCTCCGTAGGCTGCGACGATAAGCTCCAGGCCTTCCGCGCCGTTCGCATCGACTTCCCCACGCTACGGGAGAGGCCGGTCATTTCGGGAGCCAGCGTCATCCCGGTGAATTTCCGGGCCGCCAAGGCCGTGGAACCGGGCGATCGCTGCCCCTGCGGCTCGGGCCTGCCCTACCGCCGCTGCTGCGGACGGGTCAAGGCGCCCTACGAAGGCCCTTAGTGGGTCGAATCGATACGGTTACGCGGTCCCCGGACTGAACTGTAGTAAAAGGGAACACTTTTCCATACCCTCGGCCTCGAGCGTATCATTACAACACATATAAAATTCCATATATTGGTTATGAGCCTAAAGCCTAGTACCGGAGCGCATGGAAAAACGCCGGCCTATAGTATGTAACTTATATCTATATCTATAATTATATTTTTTCGCGTATTTTAGGCCGCACACACCAACCTTGGCACGTCTCTTGCTATATAAATCGCAGGAGGCACGCATGAAAGCCAAGCGCAACGCCATCGGTTCTTCTTCCTCTTCTTCAGACGCCAACGTCCTATCCATATACCTCAAGGAAATCAATCGCATACCGCTCCTCTCCCGCGAGGAGGAGGATCGCTACGCCCGCGCCGCCGCCACGGGCGACCAGGCCGCCAAGGACATGCTCGTCAAGGGTAACCTTCGCTTCGTGGTCAACGTCGCCAAGCGCTACCAGAACCAGGGCATTCCCCTGTCCGACCTGATCAGCGAGGGCAACATCGGGCTCATCAACGCCATCGAGCGCTACGACGTCGACAAGGGCTACCACTTCATCAGCTACGCCGTCTGGTGGATACGCCAGGCCATCCTCAAGGCCATCTGCGAGAAGAGCCGGATGATTCGCCTGCCCCTCAACCGCGCCAACGAGCTCGTCCAGATAGAGAAGGCGCGCAAGTACCTGCCCGCCGGGCTCTCAGAGGACGGCGAGATAGCCGAGATAGCCCGCATGCTGGACATGGACGCCGACCACGTGGCGGACCTCGTCAACGTTTCCCGCGACCTCGTGTCCCTGGAGACCCCCGTTTTCGACGAGCGCGACTCCAGCGTCCTCGGCGACTTCGTGGAGAACGACCGCTACAAGTCCCCCGACGACTACGTCATCGAGGAGGGCCTCAAGGACGACATCAACGCCGTGCTCGACACCCTGACCGAGAAGGAGAGCGAGGTCATCCAGTACCGCTTCGGCCTGAACGGCCGCCGGGCCATGAGCCTCAAGGAGATAGGCGACCGCTTCCACCTGACCAAGGAGCGCATCCGCCAGATCGAGAAGGCCGCGCTCAAGCGCATAGCCGACTCCGAGCGCTCCGAGTCCCTGGAGGGCTACGTAGCCTGACCCGACCGCGCCGCTAAGGCGCGTTGACGATAGAGGGCCGCCCGGATTGCCTCCCCGGGCGGCCCGTTTTTATACCTCGGCGACGACTCGTTATTACGAAGAGAAGCGCGGCCGTCGACCGTCCTATACCGTTCGTGCTACAATGACCCGCAAGGAGAAACGAACGTGCCGTACGTCCTCGCCATTCTCGAGAGCCCCGTCGTGAACTTCGACGTGGCCCTCGCTCGCCTCGTCCTGAGCCTCCTCGCCTGCGGCCTCGTGGGCCTCGAGCGGGAGATGCGCCGCCAGACCGCCGGCTGGCGCACCCACATCGTCATAGGCCTCGGCGCCACCCTGCTCATGCTGCTGTCCGTCTGGCTACCGCAGACCGTGGCGGGCGACAAGGGCGACCCGGGACGCATAGCTGCGCAGGTCGTATCCGGCATAGGCTTCCTGGGGGCCGGCGCCTTCATCAAGGTCGGCAACAACATGAAGGGCCTGACCACGGCGTCCACCATCTGGTTCGTCGCGGGCCTCGGGCTGGCCATAGGCGCCGGCATGTGGCAGATTGCCCTCGTGACCCTGGGGCTGGCCCTCGTGGTGCTCGTCTTCCTCGAGCCCTTGGAGAAGAAATGGTTCCCCTCCGAGCGGCTCAAGCTCCTGCAGATCTGGTACGAGGGCAGCTCGCTCGACCGCAAGGCCGTGCACGCCACGCTCAAGACCTTCCGCATCCACGTGCAGACCGTCGACGCCTCGCTATCGGTCAACAAGAAGCAGACCCGCCTCTCGGCCCTGGTCAAGGTGCCGGTATCGGTCGACCTGGACGCGCTCTTCACCGACCTGCGAAAGACCGGCAAGGTCGCCAAGGTACGCCTGCACGAGAACTACTAGCCACGCGGGCCGAGCCCGGCGGCCGCTCAGGGCCCCGCCGGGCTAGCCCTTGAGCGCGGCCAGCTCGCCCTTGAGGCGCAGGTACTCGGTGTTGAGCCGGGAGGTGCGTAGGTTGAGCCGCGCCAGGCGCTGGGCCAGGAGCCTGGCCAGGAAGATGCCGTAGTGCGGGCTGTCCTTGATCAGGTTGACGAAGTCCTGCTTGGAAATCTTGATGAGCACGCTCCTGCCCTTGGACACCACGGTGGCCGAGCGGCGATTGGATAAGAGGAAGCTCATCTCGCCCATGAAGATATCGTCCGGCGTCAGCGACGAGACCAGCTTGCCCTTGGAGTACACGTACAGCGTGCCCGATACGATGTAGTAGAGGTAGTCCGACTCCTCGCCCTCCGAGCAGACGTACTGGCCATCCTCGAAGGCCCGCTCCTGGGACACGTCGAAGATGGCGGGTATCGTGTTGGACTCGTTGCGCCGGTGGGTCACCTCGAAGGAGACCTCGTTGCCCGACTCGTTGTAGCGCAGCTCCTGCACGTAGACCGACGCCATGCGCATGCCCATGCCGTGCAGGCCCGGCTGGTCGGGCTTGGCGGCCATGCGCGCGCGCCAATCGAAGCCCTCGCCCTCGTCCTTAATCACGAAGCGGCTCGACTCGGGGTCTATGGCGTAGCTGAAGTACACCTTGCGCGCCCGGATCTCCGGATCGGCGTTCTTCTGCCGTATCAGGTCCATGATGTCGCGGTTGGATTCCAGCCAGGCCGTCTTCTCGTCGTAGCTGATCTTGCAGTTGCCGTGCTCGATGGCGTTGATGAGCAGCTCGAGCAGCGCCACGTGCAGCTTCTCCTTGGCGTCCTTGTTGATCAGGTTGGCGTTGAAGAG
>CAZNNA010000280.1:0-4675 GCA_964573825.1 uncultured Treponemataceae bacterium | reverse complement strand
CGAGCTACTTTATTATTACTTCCAGACGTACTTGACGAACTTGACCGAGGGCTCCTTGGCTATCTCCTGGGCCGAGCCGTCGTAGGAGCGGACCTTGGTCCAGCCGAGCTGCTGCGTCAGAATCCACCACCAGGCCGTGCAGAGCACGCCGGAATCGCAATGGATGACCATGTCCTTCTTGGGATCCAGCTTGAGCGCCTTGACGGCCTCCTCGAGCTCGGCCTTGGGCCGCGCGAGCCCGCCGACGGTGATCCAGGAGGAGGGCAGGGCCGTGGCTCCGGGGATATGGCCGAACTGGTCCACGAAGGCCTGCTTGGTCGCGCCGAAGTAGGTGTCGTAGGAACGGGCGTCGACTATCTGGGCCTTCTTGACGTTCTTGAGCACGAAGTCCTTGGTGGCCAGGTAGGCCTCGACCGGCTTGGCCTGGAACGCCGTCTCGTCCTTGCCCTCGAGCCCCGTGGCCAGGGCCTTGCCGGCCTTGACCCACTCGGCGTGGCCGCCGTCGAGCACGGCGACCTCGGGCACGCCGGCGTAGACCAGGGTCCAGGCCACGCGCGTGGCCCAGGCGAAGCGGGCGCCGTCGGCCTCGACCACGACTACGGTGGACTTGGCGTCGATGCCGGCCTCGGCGATGAGCTCGGACAGGTCGTCGACCTCGGGCAGCTCGTTTGACAGGCCGCCCTTGGCCACGTAGAGCCCGAGGAGGTTTACGGCGCCGGGCACGTGGCCGGCCTTGTAGTCGTCGATCTTGCGGACGTCGACGACCACGAGGCCGGGCTTCTGCAGGTTGGCCTCGAGCCAGGCCACGCCGACGATTGCGTCGACGTCGCGCGCGAAGGCAGGCGCGACGAGGGCCAGGGCCAGGATCAGGATGAACGCTTTCTTCATGGGCACACGCTCCTTAGCGATCGTAGTCGGGAACCGTCCCTAGGGGACGAGCTCCAGGTTCTTGGCCGAGCCGCCTGCAGGCAGCTTCTCGGCGCTCAGGTAATAGAGGCCCTCCTCGTGGCAGGTGCCGCAGTCCCTGGTCCTGTCGGTACGCTTGGCCACGTTGTGCGGCACGGCGTCCCATAGGTTGGGGAGGGCGTCGTAGTCGGCCATGGCCAGGCCCGCGGGCTTGAAGGTCTCCCGCACCGTCGGTACCAGGCGCAGCGTGGTGAGCCGGCCCGGCTCTCGCGGGCTACGGCCGAGCACTAGGGCCGGGCTCGAGGTCGCTCCCTCGCCCAGGTGGCAGGAGGAGCACTGTCGGTAGGCCGCCGCCGTGTGGCAGGCCGCGCACGAGACCGACTCCGCGTGGGTCGCGTGGGTCTCCTTGGTCGAGGCCTTCCCGAGCTTGGCCAGGTCGTGGCAGGAGGCGCACGTCGGCTTGGCCGCCACGTCGCGCCTGGAGGCGTACGCGACGCCGTCGCCGTGCAGCTGGCTGCCGGAGTGGCAGGACGAGCAGGTCATGCCCTTGCGGTAGTGCACGTCGGGCACCCCGCCGTAGTCGCCCGTGAACTCGGGCCAGACGCGCCCTCCGTGGCAGAGCGCGCAGGTCTTGTCCTCGGCCTTCTTGACGAAGCGGTGCCCGTCGATGAGGCCCGAGTTGACGCCCGATATCACCGGGCTCTTCACGTGGCAGTCCCCGCAGGAGGCGTGGCAGCTGCGGCAGGACTGCTCGAAGACCTTGGCCTCGAAGCCCTTCTTGCCGGCCGCGTCGAAGCGGGCCTCTACGCCGCGCTTCATGCCTCCGGCCGTATAGTGGAGCGACAGCGTATAGGTCTTGGCCGTCGACTCGTGGCACTTGCCGCAGGAGGCTACCGGGTCGTCCGACGGGCGCGCGACGAGGCCCGCGTGGGCTCCCGCCTTGGCGCTAGCCTGCGAGTCGCCCCGGTGGCAGTCGGTACAGCCGAGGTAGAAATGAGGATCGGAGTCAAGCACGTCCCGGGGCACTACGTACCCCATGTAATAATCCGCCCGAACCGGGGGAGGGGGACCGGCTCACCCCTCGCCTTCGGCGGACCCGCCTGAGGGCGGGGCGACGAGCCGCTTCATCGTGGCCTCGTTCGAGTGGCAGGCGACGCAGCTATCGCTTGAGGCGAAGGCGGCGGTCGCTCCCGAACCGAACAGGGCCGCGAGGAGCAGGGCCCTCGCGAACGGAGCCGTATTCACTATGGAACCTCCTCGTGCAGGGATATGGACGGGCCGAACGACCCGCGACCGGCCGAGCCGGACGGAACAATGATAGTACGTCGTCCGGACGTTGTAAATATATAAAATAGTGTCTATATATTAATTGCTGATTTTCATTGACAGCCCGTAGAGCCCTCGGCTACGCTCGGGTTCCTGAGGAGTAGCGGTGAAACGATTCCTAGATAGGCTCGCCTCGATGCGCCTGGCCGTAGGCCTCCTGGCCTACCTGACCGTCGGCTGCGTCCTGGCGACCCTCGTGCCCCAGGGGCTCGAACCGGCGGCCTACGAGGCCATGATGCCCAGGCTCCTGGCGCGCCTGGTCGTGGAGACGGGCCTGGATCACTTCTTCGGCTCGCTGGCCTTCCTGCTGCCTTCGATGCTCTTCCTGGCCAACCTATCGGTCTGCAGCGCTCGGCGCCTGGCGGCCCAGCTCAGGAAGCGCTCCGGACGGCGCCACGGGCCGGACGTGCTGCACCTCGGCCTGGTACTGCTCGTCGTGGGCGCCGTCTGGTCCTTCTCCGGGCACCGGAGCGGCTCGGTGTCGCTCTTGCCGGGAGAGCGGGTGAACCTGCCCGACGGCGCCGCGCTCCGCCTGGACGAGTTCCGCTTCGAGCGCTACGACGACGGTCGGCCGCGCGACTACGTCTCCGTGGTGAGCCTAGAGAAGGACGGCGCGATCATCGAGGAAGGCTACGAGCTGCGCGTCAACCATCCCCTGCGCTACGGGGACCTGACCTTCTACCAGGTGAGCTACCGCGAGGAGCCCGGCCTGTCGCTGGCCTCGGCCGACGGCTCGCGACGCTTCCGCCTGGCCCAGGGCCGGGAGCTGGAGGAGGGCGGCGCACGGCTCTTCTACATGGCGCCCAGCCCCGACGGCTCGCGGGCCGTGCTGCGCGTCTCGGACGCCGCGGGGGAGCGCGTCGAGCGCCCCGCCCCGGGCGAGCCGGTCGGCGGCCTCGTTTTTACCGGCTTCGGATCGGCCTACGCCAGCGGCCTGGAGGCCAGCTCCGACCCCGGCTACCCGCTGGTCCTGGCATCCCTGGCCCTCGTGGCCCTGGGAACGGCCTGGACCTTCCTGCAGAAACTCAAGGAGATGCCCGCATGAGCCTCGACTCCGCCCTAGCCAACGGCGCCTTCCTGCTCTTCATCGCCTCGGCCGGCGTACAGGCCTTCTTCCTGCTGCGGAGACCGGCCCGGCCGGACTCGATCGGCCCCTGGAGCCTCCTCGCGGCCTCCGCGGCGCTCGTCGCGAGCCTCGTAGGCAGGAGCCTGTCCATAGGCTTCGTGGCGCTCACGAGCACCTACGAGTCGCTGGCCTTCTACGCGGCCGCGATAGCCGCGGTAGCCTTCGCCTACCGCTTCCAGCGCCGGCTGCCCTACAAGCCGGCGGCTGTCTTCGGCGCGACCATGGCGGCCATAGTGCTCCTGGCCGTGGCCAGCTCGCCGCTCGTGCCCAAGGAGGCCCAGCCGCCCATCCCGGCGCTACGCTCGGCCTGGCTCCTCCTGCACGTGAGCTTCTCCTTCATAGGCGAGGCCTTCTTCGTCGCGGGCTTCGTGACGGCCCTGCTCTTCCTCGTCTCCAAGGACGGGGCCAGGAAGGCCGAGCTGGATCGCCTGACCTACACGGCCATAGCCCTGGGCTATCCCTTCTTCACGGCGGGGGCCCTGGCCTTCGGGGCCATCTGGGCGGAGCAGGCCTGGGGGCGCTGGTGGAGCTGGGATCCCAAGGAGACCTGGGCCCTCGTCACCTGGCTCGTGTACACGGCCTACCTGCACCAGCGCCTCGTCGCGCGCAAGGGCGGTAGCCTCCCGGCCTGGCTGTCGGTGATAGGCTTCCTGTGTACGGTGTTCACGTTCTTCGGGGTCAACTATCTCTTGCCGGGCCTGCACAGCTACGGTTGAGAGGCGGTATGGCGATGCGCACGGCGGCCCCGCCCTCCGGCCCGGCCTCCAGGCTGACGGCGCCGCGGAGCTGGCCGACCAGGGCGTTGATTATCGTATAGCCCATGCCTCCGCCCCTGCCGGCCTCGAAGCCCTCCGGGAAGCCGAATCCGTCATCGCTCACCTCTAGGCGTATCGAGCCGTCCGGATCGCCGCGCAGCGATACCCGCACGGCGCCGGTCGAGCCGGGCCCGTAGGCGTACTTGAACGAGTTGGTGACGAGCTCGTTGACTATGAGCCCTATGGGCACCGCCCTGTCGAGCTCGAGCGTCGTTGCGTCGGCCTCCACCGAGGCGGCTATCCAGCGATCGGGCCGGGTCCAGGCGGCCTCCAGGCCCGACACCAGGTCCGACAGGTACTCGCCCGCCGGTATCGACGTGAAGTCGCGAGAGCGGTAGAGCTGGTCGTGGACCGCCGCCATGGCCCGTATGCGGTTCTGGCTATCCAGGAAGAGCTCCTGGTCGTGCGGGTCGCGAGCCTTGGCCGATTGCATCGACAGGAGGCTCGACACTATCTGCATGTTGTTCTTGACCCGGTGGTGGATCTCCTTGAGGAGGGCCTC
>CAZNNA010000279.1:0-4712 GCA_964573825.1 uncultured Treponemataceae bacterium | reverse complement strand
CTTCGCCGTCTTTCGTCGCTTTACCGGCCGCGCTCCCTTAGGTATACTGCCGCCATGTCCTTCGTACACCTCCACGTCCACACCGATCATTCCCTGCTCGACGGAGCCGCCTCCGTGCCGAGCCTTATAAAGCGCGCCGTGGAATTCGGCATGCCGGGCCTGGCCATTACCGACCACGGCAACATGTTCGGCGCCCTGAAATTCTACATGGAATGCAAGAAGGCGGGCATCAACCCTATCGTGGGCAGCGAGTTCTACGTGGCGGGCGCGACGAGGCGGGACAAGACGGGTACGGAGGGCGGTAACAAGTACTACCACCTGATACTCCTGGCCAAGGACGAGACGGGCTACCGCAACCTGACCATGCTGTCGTCGCGCTCCTATACCGAGGGCTTCTACTATAAGCCGCGCATCGACTGGGAGCTCCTGGAGCAGTACCACGAGGGGCTCATCTGCTCCACGGCCTGCATAGCCGGCGAGGTGCCCCAGAACATCCTCCTCGGTAAGCCCGCCGAGGCCGAGCGCGTGGCGGCCCGCTACCGCGACCTCTTCGGCGCGGAGAACTACTTCCTGGAGCTCCAGGACCACGCCATGGACGAGGAGGCCCGCGTCAACCGCGAGCTCATTCCCATGGCCAGGCGCCTAGGCGTCGGGCTCATCGCGACGAACGACGTGCACTACCTCAGTAGGACCGACGCGGCGGCCCACGACGCCCTCCTCTGCGTGGGCACCAACCGCAAGGTCTCCGACCAGAATCGCATGCGCTTCCCCTGCCCGGACTTCTACCTGAAGAACGAGGCGGAGATGGCCGACCTCTTTAAGGAGGTCCCCGAGGCGCTGTCAAATACGCTACTCGTCAACGAGATGGTACGCTTGGAGATACCGCTGCCCGGCCCGCTCCTCCCGGAGTTCGCCATACCGTCGTTCTACTCGGGGGACGACGACAGGCAGGCGGAGCCGGAGGTCGAGAGCGTCCGCGCCTTCCTGGCCGCCATGGGCGACGAGGACGTCTGCAAGCCCAACCCCAAGTACGGAAAGGTGCCCGTGGCCGAGCTGGCGCCGGTCGTCCGCAAGGCCCTGGCCGACCGGCTGGCCATGCCGGTGACGCGCTACTTCATCTGGGCCAGCTACCGCGGCCTCGAGAAGCGCTACCCGGGCTACGGCGACGAGGCCAGGCGGCGCCTGGACTACGAGCTGGCGACCATCATACTCATGGACTTCGTGGGCTACTTCCTCATCGTGGCGGACTTCATCAACTGGGCCAAGGACCACGGCATACCGGTGGGCCCCGGCCGAGGCTCGGGCGCCGGCTCGATCGTAGCCTACTCGCTGCGCATCACCGACATCGATCCCTTGCGCTACGCCCTGCTCTTCGAGCGCTTCCTGAACCCCGAGCGCGTGTCCATGCCCGACTTCGACGTGGACTTCTGCTACGAGGGCCGCGGCGCGGTCATCGACTACGTCACGCGGAAGTACGGCGACGACCGGGTGGGCCAGATCATCACCTTCGGGACGCTCAAGGCCAAGGCCGTGCTCAAGGACGTGGCCAGGGCCCTGGACCTGACCATCGAAGAGTCCAACATGATCACCAAGCTCGTGCCCGAGGATCCCAAGATGACCCTCGAGAAGGCCTTCGAGCTGGAGCCCAAGCTCAAGGAGCTGGAGGCCAACCCGCGCTACCAGGAACTCTTCGAGATGGCGCGCAAGCTGGAGAACAAGAACCGCCATACGAGCTTCCACGCCGCCGGCATAGTCATAGGCAAGACGGTCCTCACGGACTACGTGCCGCTCTTCAAGGACCCCAAGACGGGCATCGTGGCCACCCAGTACACGATGGACCTCCTCGAGTCCTGCGGCCTCGTCAAGATGGACTTCCTGGGCCTCAAGACCCTCACGCTCATCAAGAACACCCTCGGGCTCATAGCCAAGCGCGGCGTGACCATACTCGAGGACGACATACCGGACACCGACGAGCGTACCTTCGCCATGCTCGGCGAGGGCAAGAGCACGAGCGTGTTCCAGTTCGAGTCCGACGGCATGCAGGGCATCCTCAGGCAGGCCAAACCGTCGAGCATCGAGGACCTCATAGCCTTGAACGCCCTGTACCGCCCCGGCCCCATGGACAACATACCCCAGTTCGTCGAGTCCAAGTGGGGACGAACGCCCATCACCTATCCCCACGCCTCGCTCGAGAAGTACCTCAAGGAGACCTACGGCGTCATAGTCTACCAGGAGCAGGTCATGCAGGTGGCCCAGGAGATAGCCGGCTACTCCCTGGGGCGCGCCGACCTGCTCAGGCGCGCCATGGGCAAGAAGAAGATAGAAATCCTAGAGAAGGAGAAGGCTCCCTTCATAGAGGGCGCGGTGGCGCGCGGCTACTCGGCGGACAAGGCCCGAGAGATCTTCGACATCCTCGTGCCCTTCGCCGGCTACGGCTTCAATAAGAGCCACGCCGCGGCCTACTCGGTGGTCGCCTACCGGACGGCCTGGCTCAAGGCCAACTACCCGGCCGAGTACATGGCCGCCAACCTGACCAACGAGATAGCCAACACCGAGAAGCTGACCCAGTACATAGCCGAGGCCCGGACCATGGGCATAGGCCTGTCCGCGCCGGATATCAATAAGTCGGAGGCCAACTTCTCCGTTTCCGAGGGCCGCATCGTCTACGGCCTCATCGGCGTCAAGGGCGTGGGCGAGGGCGTCGTCGCGGCCATAGTCGCCGAGCGGCAGAAGGGCGGGCCCTACGAGGACTTCATGGACTTCCTGGAGCGCGTCGGCGTCCAGTCCATGAACAAGCGCGTCATAGAGACGCTGATACAGGCCGGCTGCTTCGACGCCATGGGCCGCGGCCGGGCCGAGCTGGCGCTCAACCTGGAGCGGGCCTTCGAGTACGCCCAGAAGAAGATCGAGGCCGGGGCCTACGGCCAGGCCAGCCTCTTCGACGCGGGGAGCGAGGAGGAGTTCCCGCCCTTCCGCTTCGAGCCCTGCCTGGAGCTGCCCCGGGCCGACCTCCTGCGCACGGAGAAGGCCCTCCTGGGGTTCTACTTCTCCGGCCACCCCCTGGACGAGTTCAAGGAGGTGTACGAGCGCTGCTGCGACGTGGACTTCGCCCACCTGGAGCGGGCGAGCGCCGAGAAGGAATACACCCTGGTGGGCCAGCTCGTGGAGTGGCGCGAGATACTGACGCGCAAGGGCAAGAAGATGGCCTTCGGCAAGGTCGAGGGCTACGGCGGCACCATGGAGATAGTCGTCTTCTCCAATACCCTGGAGACCAATCCCGGGCGCTTCGAGGTGGACTCCATAGTCTTCCTGAAGGGCAAGATAGACCTGGGGCGCGAGAACCCGAGCTTCAAGGTCGAGCGCCTCGTCCAGCCCGGCGAGCTCAAGGAGAAGAGCTACCGCACCATGCACATAGCCCTGAACGCCGTCAGGCGCGAGGAGGACCTCGAGGGGCTCCGCGACATCCTCTTCGAGTCGAGCGGCCAGTGCGGCGTCGTGCTCCACGTGCCCGATAGCGGCAAGGCGGTGGCGGTCAAGGCCCACCAGGGCATCAGCTGCTCGCCGGCCGCCGCCGAGCGCATACGGGAGGCGGCCATCGTCTCCGAGGTCTGGATGGACTAGGGGGCGAGGAGTTCCTCTATCCTCGCCGTAGCGTAGAGTCCCGCTGTCGCCGACCAGTAGGCGGGCGACGCTGCCGTGGCGGCCGTCCAGCTCGCGTCCAGCGCGGCCCGTAGGCGTAGGCTCGCCAGGGCGCCCGATAGCGATAGTCCCCCCGCCATGGAGAAGCGCGGATCTCCCGCCTGCGCGTAGAGGCCCGGCCTAGCGTAGAGGGCCAGCGCGAGCTCGCGATCTGCCGGCCCGAGGGCCAGGCTCGCGGCCGGGCCCGCCCGGAGCGCGAGTTCGTGCCTCGGCGCGTAGTAGTCGGGGGAACCCTGCGCCAGGGCGTGGCGCCAGGAGGCGGAGACGGCCAGGTCGAGCGCCAGGCGCAGCGAGCCAGGGGACGATGCCGACGCCCCCGCCGCTAGGCTCGGAGTCGACCCGAGCACGGCCTCCGCGCCCGCGGAGAGGATCCAGTTCGGGGGCGCGAACCCGGCGGGCGAGAAGGCGTAGGCGGCGTCGCCGAAGGCGGAGAGGCCGATGGAACGGGCCCAGTCCCGCGCCGGGTCAGCGGCGTAGTACGACAGCCCGAGCCTGCCGGCGTGCTCGTAGTGCGTCAGCCTGCCGTGGAAGAAGGTGTCCTCCAGCTGCCCGAAGCGATAGGCGAGGCTCGTGAGGAGTCCCCCGACCCTCAGCGAGGCCTCGAGGCCCAGGGACGGCGCCACCGCCGCGTAGCGCGACAGCCAGGCCGCGAGGTCCGCGGCGCTCGCTAGCGCGCCGGGCGCCGCCAGGGGCTCGGGAGACAGCTCGTCGAGCCGGTTGCATAGGGTAAGGCCGGCGCGCGGCGTGAGCGTGAGCGCCGGCGACGATAGCGATAGCGATAGCGGCAGCGCGACGAGAGACTCGTAGAGCGACAGGGACTCGGGACGCGCTCCCGCGGGAGGCGAGTGAACCTTGCGCCGGGTCGCGACGTGGTCGACCTCGATGGAGGCGAGGCTCGAGAGCGGGAT
Source organism: uncultured Treponemataceae bacterium (assembly GCA_964573825.1). Lineage (GTDB taxonomy): Bacteria > Spirochaetota > Spirochaetia > Treponematales > UBA12059 > SZUA-370. Next base: position 105 of record CAZNNA010000279.1, on the reverse strand, counting down.
CCCGAGCCCGAGGCCCGAGGCGAAGGCGCTTTCCGCGCTATCCACCGTGGTGGACGCCGATGCCTCGAGGGATATCGGGTGCGAGCGGGCCAGGGCGTTGCGAGC
>CAZNNA010000278.1:1843-4723 GCA_964573825.1 uncultured Treponemataceae bacterium | reverse complement strand
CATGTCCTCGACCCAGCCCGCAGGATTCACGCGTGCGTCGTGGCGCCTGCGGGCGTGCGGCCGTGGGGGACCTGCACCGAGTCGAAGTCGAAGTACAGGTCGGCCCAGATGGAGCAGCCGACCGGGTTGAGCAGCACCGACTTCTCCTGCATGCCGAGCTCGTCGATGACCTCGGTGATAAGCCTATGGATGACGCCGTGGCCGCAGCCGGGGCAGTACTTGGTCTGTATAGGCTTGAGGCTCTTGGGATGTCCGTATAAGAGTTCCACGCTCGCCCTCCTTATTTCTTCAAGACCTTGCGGATCTCGGCGAGGACGTCTTCCTCGGTCGGGATGAGACCGCCGCAGCGACCGTAGAAGTCCACCGGCGCCTTGCCGTTCGCGGCGAGCCGGACGTCCTCTATCATCTGCCCCATGCTCATCTCGACGCAGAGGAAGCGCTTACCCGCGTCGGCGAGCTCCGCCAGGCGCCTCTCCGGGAAGGGCCAGAGCGTTATGGGCCTGAAGGTACCGACCTTGAGCCCCGCCGCCCTGGCGGCCTGCATGGCGCCGAGGCATACGCGCGCCGAGGTACCGTAGGCCACGAGCACGATCTCGGCATCGGCCGTCTGCTGCTCCTCGTAGCGCTGCATCGTCGCCTTGATCTCGGCGTAGCGGGCGTAGCGGGCGTCCAGGTGCTTCTGGAACTCGGAGGGGAAGAGCTCGGTCGAGGCCACGTGATTGATATCGCGGCCCTTGCGCCTACCGACGGCCCAGGGCTTGGCCGGCCTCGTCGACGGATCCTTGGGCTCGGGCAGCGAGACGGCCTCCATCATCTGGCCTATCATGCCGTCGGCCAGGACCATGGCGGGCATGCGCCAGCGGTCGGCCAGGTCGAAGGCCTCGTAGGTCAGGTCGGCCGCCTCCTGAACGCTCTTGGGCGCCAGTACGAGGTGGTAGTAGTCGCCGTGGCCGCCGCCGCGGGTGGCCTGGAAGTAGTCGCCCTGGGCCGGCGCTATGCCGCCGAGGCCGGGGCCCGCCCGCTGTACGTTGACGATCACGAGCGGTACGTCCCCCCCGCAGGCGAAGGAGATGCCTTCCTGCTTGAGCGACATGCCCGGGCTCGACGAGCTCGTCATCGCCCTGGCGCCCGTCGCGGCCGCGCCGAGCACCATGTTGATCGCCGAGACCTCGCTCTCGGCCTGTATGAACGTGCGCTTATGGTCGAGCATGTGCCTGGCCATGTACGCGGTCAGTTCGTTCTGCGGGGTGATGGGGTATCCGAAGTACGCGTCGCAGCCGGCGCGTACGGCGGCCTCGCCCATAGCCTCGTTGCCCTTCATCAGGCGTTTCTCTTGAGCCATGCCGAGTCCCTCCTTAGAGCTTGTAGACGGTTATAGCCACGTCGGGGCATACCGCGTAGCAGTTACCGCAGGCTATGCACTTCTCCGGCGCGACGGCCTTGCTTGGGTAGTAGCCCCACGAGTTGGGCTCGGCGTCCGCCGCGAGCACCTTCACCGGGCAGGCGCGGACGCAGAGCAGGCAACCCTTGCACCGCTCCCGATCGATCTCGGGCTTTCCTTTAGTAGCCATGGCGACTCCTTCTCGAGTTCCCCGTCTACGGGCGGGGCTTGCCGTGCGTTGCGTCGTCTTCATAAGACGACATTAATACACTTTTTGTCAAAACGCCAGATACACAGTACCCTGATACTGGCACGAACCTTAGGGACGCCCTACGACGCCCCGAGCACCGCCAGCGCAATGCTCGCCAGCTTGGTCTCGCGGCTATCCGCCCGGCTCGTCAGCACTATGGGCCTGGCCGCTCCCGCCACGATGCCCGCGCCCTTTGCGCCCCCGAGGTCCAGGAGCGCCTTGTAGAGCACGTTGCCCGCCTCTATGTCCGGCGCCACGAGTATGTCGGCGTCGCCGGCCACGTCGGAGACGATCTTCTTGATGCGGGCGCTCTCCGCGCTAATGGCGTTATCCAGGGCCAGCGGCCCGTCGACTATGCAGTCCTTGACCTGCCCTCGGCGGTTCATCTGCGTCACGAGGGCCGCGTCCACCGTGCAGGGCATCCTATCGGCGTTGACCTTCTCCACCGCCGCGAGCATGGCCACCTTGGGCCGCTCGACGCCGAGCGAGCGAGCCACGGCTACCGCGTTGGCCACTATATCCAGCTTGCCCTGGAGGTCGGGCGCGATGTTTATGGCCGCGTCGGTCACTATGAAGAGCTTGTGGTAGGAGGGCGACTCGATGACCGCTACGTGGCTCGTAAGCCTCCCCGCGTTGAGGCCCGCCTCCTTGTTGAGGGCGGCCTTGAGCAGTATGGAGGTATCGAGGACGCCCTTCATGAGCACGTCGGCCTCGCCCGAGCGCACCAGGGCCACGGCCTGGGCCGCCGCCTTGGCGTAGTCCTTCTCCTCGAGAAGGCGCACCCCCGAGAGGTCGGCGCCCAGCTCGGCGGCTATGGCCCGTATCGCCTCCGCGTCGCCTACCAGGATGGGCTCGGCGATGCCGGCGGCCCTCGCGTCGAAGATCGCCTCGAGGGCCGAGTGCTCCTGCGCCGCCGCCACGGCCACGCGCCTCTTGCCGCCGGATCGAGCGGCAGCCAGGATATCCGCTATCGCCTTCATACGGCCGTATACTCCCGGGCCTCGCCGGCCAGCCCGCGCGAACCGGCCGCGGCCAGAGCCTCGAGCTCGCCCTCGCCGGGGTACGTCGTCACGGGCGCCATCCAGCCGACCATCGCGGCGAGTCCCTCGACCACGGCCTTGCTATGGGCGATGCCGCCGGTCAGCACTATGCCGTCGGGCCGCCCCCTGGCGGCGGCGGCCAGGCCGCCTATCGCCTTGCCTACGTTATAGATGAACGCCTCGAAGACCAGGGCCGCGTTAGCGTCGCC
>CAZNNA010000278.1:0-1833 GCA_964573825.1 uncultured Treponemataceae bacterium | reverse complement strand
GCTTGTCATCCAGTACCCGCAGGTCGTTCGTATCGGCCAGGCTCACCATGCCGCCCTGGCCGGTAATCATCTTGAGCACTTGCTTCTCCGTATACTCGCCGGAGAAGCAGAGCCTGGCCAGCGCGGCCGCGGGCAGCGTGCCCGCTCTCTCGGGGCTGAAGGGCCCCTCGCCGTTGAGCGCGTTGTTCACGTCGGTCACGCGCCCCTTGTCGTGCAGGCCCACGGAGACGCCGCCGCCCATGTGCGCCACGACGAGAACGGCCTCGTCGTAGCGCTTGCCATGCTCGGTAGCCCAGCGCCTGGCGACGGCCTTCTGGTTCAAGGCGTGGAAGATGCTCTGCTTGCGGAAGGCCTTGTGGCCGTAGACGCGCGCCACGTCCGATAGCTCGTCCACCACCACGGGATCGGCTATGAAGGCCGGCACGCCTACCTCGCGCGCTACGCCGTCGGCTATGAGCGCCCCCAGGTTGGAGGCGTGCTCGCCGTAGCGGGCGCTGCGCAGGTCGGCCTTCATGGCCTCGGACACCGCGTAGACCCCGCCCGGTATGGGCCGGAGGAGCCCGCCGCGACCCACGACGCAGGACAGCGATCGGATATCGAAGCCGCGCCTGGCGAGCCCCGCTCGAATCGTCTCCTCGCGGAACGACAGCTGGTCGGCGACGGCCGGGTACCTGGCGATCTCCTCCGCCGAATGGGCCACGTTCTCGGTAAACGATTCCCGTCCGTCCTCGTAGACGCCGACCTTCGTAGAGGTCGAGCCGGGATTGATGACTAGGATACGCTCGGGCATGGAAGCTCCTCGATGGGGGTTGGCGCTCGCGCGGCGGCATGCGAACCGGTATCGAGATTATACGCAATGCTGAGCTACCGCGCAAGCAAAAATGATAGAATTTTGTTAAATAACGAAACGCCATTTCATTTAATGATATAATCGCCATTTCCATCGCACGAAGAAGCTTCACGAGAGCGACGCGACGCGCTATACTCCAGGCACGGGGCGCTCGGGGAACAGAAGCCCGGGGACGCCCCGCACGGAGGCAGCGATGAAGGCTCTCGTAAAGAAATCGCCGGAGGTCGGGCTATGGATGGAAGACGTCCCCATGCCGGCCATAGGGGACAACGATCTCCTCGTCAAGGTCAGGAAGACCGCCATCTGCGGGACCGATATCCACATCTATAAATGGGACGACTGGTCCCGGCGCACCATCAAGACGCCCATGACCATAGGCCACGAATTCGTCGGCGAGATCGTCGACATGGGCCGAGCCGTACGCGGCTACAAGATCGGCGAGCGCGTCTCGGCCGAGGGCCACATCGTCTGCGGCGTCTGCCGCGCCTGCCGCGCCGGCAAGCGCCACCTCTGCCCCAACACGCGCGGCATAGGCGTCAACCGCGACGGCTGCTTCGCCGAGTACGTCTCCGTACCCTCGTCAAACGCCTGGCACGTCCACGACACCATCTCCGACGAGCTCGCCGCCATCTTCGACCCCTACGGCAACGCCACCCACACCGCGCTCTCCTTCGACATGGTCGGCGAGGACGTCCTCATCACCGGCGCCGGCCCCATCGGTTGCATGGCCGCCGCCATAGCCCGCCACGTCGGCGCCCGCAACGTCGTCGTCACCGACGTCAACGACTACCGCCTCGACCTGGCCAAGCGCCTCGGCGCCACCCGCGTCGTCAACGTCTCCCGCGAGGAGATCCGCGGCGTAATCCCCGAGCTCGACATGGTCGGCGGCTTCGACGTCGGCATGGAGATGTCGGGCAACCCCCAGGCCTTCGCCCAGATGCTCGCCTCCACTGCCCCCATCCTCGTGGCGGTCATAGGAGAGA
>CAZNNA010000277.1:0-4748 GCA_964573825.1 uncultured Treponemataceae bacterium | reverse complement strand
GATGATGGCTATCTGGTTCGTCCAGACCGTCTTAGGAATGGAGAAGCCGACGAAGGACACGGGCCGCTCGCCTCGCCCGTAGCGCTCGTCCAGGGTCAGGAGGAGCATGCGCTTAGCCGCCATGGCCTGGCGTATGCCCGTCTCGTAGCTCCAGGAACGGGTCAGCTGCGGGTCGTCCCAGAGGATGCGCCCCCCCGGCGTCGCGTTGAACACGACGCGCCCTCCGCGCTCCGAGGCTCGGAGCAGGTCGATGAGGGCGAGAGCGAGGTAGAAATGCGATAGGTAGTTAACCTGGAAGTGCGAGTCCAACCCGTCGACCGTCTCCGCCCGTCGGGCCGCGTAGCCGAGGCCGGCGTTGACGAAGAGGGCATCGAGGTAGCCGTAGGCCTCCCGGAGTTCCCCCGCGACCCTCTTCACCGCCGACAGGTCGGCCAGGTCGCAGACCGCGAGCGAGGCCCTGGCGCCCCTGCCCCGGAGGTCCTCGACGGCCCTCCTCCCTAGCTCCTCCGACCTGCAGAGGAGGATGAGCTCGTTGGCCTCCGGGCCGCTCGCGGCGAGGGCCTCCGCCACGCCTCGGCCCATGCCGTTCGTGGCTCCCGTGATGAGTATCCTCATGATTCTCCCTTCTCCCTAGCCCTCGGCGCCCTCGTACGAGAAGACCTCCGCCAGCACCACGCCGAAGGCGTCGGCTATGCGGAAGGCCAGCTCCAGAGACGGCGCGTACTTGCCGCCCTCGATGGCCACTATGGTCTGGCGGGCCACGCCGACCCGCTCCGCAAGTTCCTGCTGGGACATCTCGCCCGCGAAGAAACGCAGGGTGCGGATGCGGTTGACGACGCGCTTGGCCTCAGCCATGGACGGCTCCCCGCGCGTACTGCCGCAGCGAGGCGAGTCCCCCGGCGAGCGCTCCGAGCCAGCCCAGGACGAAGGCCGCGTTCAGGCCCGCGGCCGCGGGCAGGCGGGCCGCCAGTAGGGCCAGGCAGGCCACGAGGCCCGCCCCCAGGAAGGCCGAGCCGATCCTGGCGGCCCTATACTCGATGAGGCGGTTCATCTCATCGCTCGCGGTCTCGTTCCGTAGGGTCCGGTCGAGGCTGCCCGGGTCGACCGCTCCGGTGCCCGCGCTTGCCTGGGCGCTGGCCGCCACGGACACGGCGAACGCTACCGAGAAGGCTACCATGGCAAGGACGAGGAGTCCCGCCCCGGCCGCGAGGAAGCCCAGCATGAGGGCCGCCCAGCCGGGGGCGTCGTCCGGGGGCAGCGCGCCGCTGGCCGCCCGGCTCGCCGCCACGTAGCAGTACGCGCCGAGGAGGACGACCCCCAAGGCGGTTGCGACGCGTATCCGGTTCACGTGATATGACATTATGACGCCTCCATAACACTATATGTCGCATTTACATTACATATAGTATTAGTTGTGCGTCTAGATGTCAAGAAAAAAAAGCAAACTCCCTACAGATCCAGCTCGATGACCACGTTACCGCGCTTGTGCCCGGCCTCCACGTAGTCGTGAGCCTCGGCGCAGCGCTCGAGGGGATACGCCCTATCCATGAGCGGACGGATGCGCCCTTCGACCGCCAGGCCGGCGAGGTACTCGAGCTCGGACTGGACCTCGGCCGTCGGCGAGCGCACGCTCGAGAAGCGGCCAAGCGGCGAGAGGAGCCGCCTTCGGTCGGGGCCGGACAGGCGCCCGACGGCGTCGATCACCGCGTCGAAGCGACCGGCCTCGTCTATCCAGTGGGGAGCGCTGTAGTCTAGGACTACCTCGGCCCCGAGCCCGCGTAGCGCCTCGAGGTTGGCGGGACCGCACACGGCGGTGACCCTGGCGCCGAACTGGCGCGCGAGCTGGACCGCATAGGAACCGACCGAGCCCGAGGCGCCATAGACCAGGAGGCGACTCCCCGCGCCGAGGGCTAGCCTCCGAAGGTTCTGCAAGGCGGTCATCCCGCCGACCGGCAGCACGGCGGCCTCCCTGAACCCGAGCCCCTCGGGCATGCGGGCAAGGACGCCAACCCTTCGCGACTCGGGCACGCAGAGGAACTCGGCGTTGCCGCCGTAGGCCAGGCCGGAGGCGGTACCAAAGACGGCATCGCCCGGCTTGAGGCGCGAGGTCGAGGCACCGGCCTCCTCCACCACCCCGGAAAACTCAACGCCCGGAATGGCCATGGGCTTGAAGCCGAAGACCAGGCCGAGGGGCGCGAGGATCGCCCGCGGTATGCGGCGTAGCTTGACGTCGCCTTGGCAGACCGAGGAAGCCTTGACCCTGATGAGAAACTCTCCCGGTCCGGGCGACGGCCTCGGCACCTCCTGGACGTGTAGGCCCTCGGAACCCTTGCCGCGAGCTATGACCGCTGCCTTCATGCGCTACCTCCTCAACCGTTGACGTACACCGTAAGTTAAGCATACAGTGTACGTATGTCAAGCAACCAAGAGCTGAACGACAAGGAGGCTCGGCCGACCAGGCCGACCGCGGGCTTGGGCCTGAGCCGAGAGCGCATCCTCGGAAAGGCCATGGAGCTGGCGGATGCCCGCGGACTCGAGTGCCTCTCCATGAGATCCCTGGCCGCGGCCTTGGGCTACAAGGCCATGTCCCTCTATAACCACGTCTCCAGCCGTGACGAGCTCGTGGCGGAACTCGTGGATAGGGTGATCGCGGAGATAGCGCTACCCGAGGCTGGAGCCGACTGGAAGTGCGCCATGAGGAAGCGGGCCATGGAGGCCCACCGCGTATTGCGTACGCATCCATGGGCCACGTTGGCCATAGTATCGGGCGTCAACGCCGGTCCCGCCATGCTGTCGTACGTAGAGGCCACGCTCGCCAGCCTCGTGGAGGCGGGCTTCTCGCTCGAGGACGCGGACCGCGCCTGGAACGCGCTTGACAGCTTCATCTACGGGTTCACCCTACAAGAGCTAAGATTCCCGATCAAGAAAGAGGACTACCGAACGGCCGCGGAGGCCTTCCTTCCGAGCCTTCCCGAGGACCGCTACCCCTGCTTCTCGGCCCTCGGGAGGCTCGTCGTAGAGGGCGACTACGACGGGCAGAACCGACTCGAGTACGGCCTGGACCTGCTCCTCGAGGGCCTGGAGCGCGAGCGATCCCGGAGCGAAGGAAAATCGCGAGGCGTCGCAGGAACGGGTACGAGATAGAGTTGACTCCGCCCCAGGGGCAGGGTTTCTACTCGTCCCTAGGAGGATACCCACATGAAACACCGAACGATCGCCGGAAGCCTAGGCTGCGCCTGCTTCCTGTTCGCGAGTTGCCAGGCCCCCTGGCGCTCCATTCCCGAAGGCATGACCAGCCTGCTACCCGGAGTCCGGGTCGCGCCGGGCGGGCACTGCGAGAGCAGCGCCATCGCCAACGCCCTCGGCTACCTTGGCTACGGCCTACCGGAATGCGCCGTCACGGGCGCGGGCGGGGCCCTGGCCTTCGGGTTCGAGCGCTCGACCTTCCCCTTCCTCTCGGGCCGAAACGGTGATATGCGCGAACGCTTCTTCGCGGCCGCGCGCATACCCTGGGAGCGTTCGGCCGAGGGAATCGACCGGACCGAGGACGCGGGATGGATCCAGATCGCCGGGCTCCTGAACCAAGGCCTGCCCGTGATACTGCGCGTTGACATGCGCTACCTGCCCTACCTCTACGGAGGCAAGTACGGACCGGCGCACGCGTCATTCGGCTGGCACGTGATCACGCTCTTCGGCATCGACCGGCGCGACGACACGGCCCTGGTCTCCGACACGGCCCTACAGGGCCTCCAGTCCATAGCCCTGCGCGACCTCCATAAGGCCAGGACCTCCGGGACCAAGGTCTTCCCGCCCAGGGGAGAGTTCTACTGGATCGGCCGTAAGGCCGAAGGCTACCGGCCCGACTGGGCGGAGCTCCTCACGGCCTCCCTCGACACGGTCTGCGCCTATTACCGCGAGGCGAGCCTCGAGGCCTTGAGCCGCTACGGTCGGGACCTCTCGGAGCTGGAGCAGTACTCCAGGCAGGGCTTCCTCCTACCGGCGGTACTGGAGTACATGGCCGGTAACATCGAGGATTTCGGAACCGGCGGCGCGGCGTTCAGGATGCTCTACCGGGATTTCCTGGCTCGCTCCGCCGCCGAGCTTAACGCCGCGGCCCCGGAACGCGCGGCGGGCCTGGGGCGGGCGATAGCCGGACTCGACGAGGCCATAGCGGAATGGCATGGGCTGGCCTCCGCCTTCCGCGGCCTTGGCGGGAGGATCAAGGGCATGGGCGCGGGCGAGCGCGACTACGAGTATCGAAGGCTCCAAGCCATCGCCGAGGGGCTCTACGAGAAGGAAAAAGCGTTCTATACTCTACTCGAGGCCTGCAGGCGGGAGGGGGCGTAGCGTTGCTGACCATGGGAGAATTCTCCGCCGCGACGAGGCTGACGGTCAAGGCGCTCAGGCTATACCACGACGAGGGCATCCTGGTGCCGGAGCGCATCGACCCGATGAGCGGGTACCGGTATTACGGGGAGGCGTCCTGGACGAGGGCCCGAAGCGTCAGCCTGCTCCGGGAACTAGGATTCTCCCATAAGGAACTCAAGGATATCCTGCGGGAATGCAAGGAGGATAGCGACCTTCCGAGCTTCCTGGCCCGCAGGCTGGGCGAGGCCGAGCGCGAACTGGAGCGCGCGCGCGGCACCCGCGACCGCCTCGCCCTCTACCTGGCCGCTCTCGACGATCCCGCTCCCCGGGGCGGGCAGGCCGACGAGTGGCGGGAAGGCTTGGGGGCGATACAGAAGGAC
>CAZNNA010000276.1:0-4753 GCA_964573825.1 uncultured Treponemataceae bacterium | reverse complement strand
CAGCGCTCGGTTCCCTCCTCGACCTCGACTCCGCAACGGCTGCAATACGGCATGGTAGGTTCCTTTCCTCATCAGTAGACGCGGTTCGACTCGACCTTGACCCCGAGGCCGTCCCTGACGAGCCGGGTGAAGAAGGCGCGCTCCAGGTCGGAGCGTTCTACGACGCTTCCGAAGGAGACGGATAGCGCGTCGCGGTGGCTCATGATGCCCGCCACCGTCTTCAGCCCCGGGGTCGAGGGCAGGATGACGTCGATCCGCTCGACCCTGCCAGCGAAGGACGCGGGTAGCCTGGCCTGGCCGACGTTGGTCATGAGGCTCGTATAGAGGTTCTCGCCGTAGGCCTTGTAGAGGGCCCTCATGGCGACGTTCTTGATCGGCAGGGGTATGACGCGGAGCAGGGGATGCTTGGCCGCCGCTACGTTGCGAGTGATGGTCCGCGACAGTTCCTTGGCCTCGAAGGAAAGCGCCATGATGGCCTTGACGCGAGCGAGGATCTGGTCGAAGTCGTAGGCCCCGAGGCGCGTGTCTATGTCGGGCAGGGCGTAGAGGCTGAAGTTGCGTAGGGTCGTCGATGGGAAGAAGCCGCGGAGGTTGGCGGGCACCTGGAGCCTGATGGGCAGCCTCCGCCGCCGCTCGTCGCAGCGAGGATCGTCGCCCTGGACGTCCTGGAGCGCCGCCAGGTAGGTCGTCGCCAGGTAGGCCGTCAGCGTGGCTCCGCGCTCCTTGGCCCTGGCGAGGGTAGCGGACAGAGACAGCGTTCCCGTCGTGACCCGCATGGTATGCACGGGCAGGGCCAGCCCGGGCAGGTGCCAGGCGCGCGAGGACCGGGGGGGCTTAGGCGCGCCGGGGCTGGCGTAGCGAGAGAAGGCGTCCTCCCACTCGCCCGCCGCGGGCGTACCGCCCGGGTCGAACACGGAATCGTCGTAGTCGGTGGCGACGCCCTCGCGCCTGTAGTACTCGGCCAGGAGCGAGCGGAAGAATATCATGGCGCCGTAGCCGTCGGTCAGGATATGGCACATCTCCAGGGCTACGCGGCGCTCGTAGACCCTGACGCGGTAGAGGTAGGCGCCCCTCCTGCGGGCGGATAGTCGCTGCAGCGGGAAGCGCGAGTCCTCGACGACGAGGTTGGGCGACTCGTTACGCTCGAGGTAGTACCAGAAGAAGCCCCGCCGCATCTCCGTCTGGAAGTAGGGGAAGCGCCCCCTGATCGCGTCGAGGGCGGCCTGGAGCCTGGGAATGTCCACCGGAGCGTCGAGCGTGGCCTGGAGCCTATAGTAGGCGCTGACGCGATCGGACAGGAGCGGAGGGTAGATAAGGCCCGCATGGTCGAGCGCGTACCACGGGTGCTCCCGGAGGTACCCGCCCTTGATGTGATGGCTATGCCTATGGCCTTGTCCCTGCATGATGGCTAAGTGTACTGGAAAAACGCCCCCATGGACACGGCCCGCTATGCAAGACCTCGGCCTCGGTGCGACAATGCGGCCACATGATAGACCTGCACACCCATTCGACGGCTAGCGACGGGCGCCTCGGCCCCGGGGAGCTGGCGGCCAAGGCCTCGGAGGAGGGGCTCGCCGCCCTGGCGCTCACGGATCACGATTCCTTAGCCGGACTCGACGAGGCCCAGGCTGCCTGCGAGCGGCTCGGGATTCGCTTCGTGAGGGGCATCGAGATAGAGATAGCCTTCGAGCCCGGCGAGTTCCACCTGCTCGGCCTCGACCTAGGCCGGGCCTGCCCGGAGCTCGCCGCTGCCGCGGGGCGGCTCGCCGCGTCGAGGGAGGAACGGAATAGGGCCGTCGTCGAGCTGTTCCGCGCCGACGGCGTCGACATAGGCTACGACGAGCTGCGCGAGCTGGCCGGGCCCGGCATGATAGGGCGCCCGCATATAGCCGAGCTCCTCGTACGCAAGCGAGTCGTGCGACGCAAGCAGGAGGCCTTCGACAGGTACCTCGCCAAGGGGCGCCCTTACTACCTCAGGAAGGCCTGCGTCGAGCTAGCCGAGGCCGTACGCATCGTGCACGACGCGGGCGGCTTGGCCTTCGTCGCCCATCCCCTGTCGCTCTTCGCCAGCTGGAAGCGCCTGCGGGCCCTCTTCGAGGAATGGAAGGCCCTGGGCATCGACGGCATCGAGGCCTGGCATCCCACGGCGCGCCTCGTCGACTGCGAGCGTCTCGACGCCATGGCCAAGGAGTTAGGCTTCAGGGTCAGCGCCGGGAGCGACTTCCACGGCGACAACCGCCCCGACCGTCGCCTCGGCCGCACGGCCGGTAACCGGCTCATCGGGGAGTCCTTCCTGGCCTGCCTGGAGCGCTAGGCTCGAGCGCCCCGGCTCGGTACCGGGGCCCGGGCTCCCGCCTCAATGCCCTCCGCAGGCCGGGCAGCCGGGGCGCCGCTCCACCGCTACCTCGCAGCAGGACCAGTCCCAGAGGCTGACGGAAAGGAGCCCCTTCCGCAGCCCCTCGCCGCCGAGCGCCAGCTTCATGGCCTCGGCCGACTCCAGGGCCGCTATCACGGCTACGACCTGGTTGAGCACTCCCGCGGTCTCGGGCGTCGCGTACGAGCCAGGCTCCGGTCCCCTCGGCATGAGGCAGCGGAGGCAGGGCCCGCCCGGCAGAACGTTCATGGTCACGCCCGAGTCGGCGAGGACGCCGCCGTATATCCAAGGTAGGCCGAGCCGGAGGCAGGCGTCGTTGATGAGCAGCCTGGCCTCGAAGTTATCCGTGCCGTCGAGCACGAGGTCGACGCCGGAGAGGAGGCGCTCGGCGTTGGCCTCGTCCAGCCGCTCGACGAAGGCCTCGGTCCGAACAGAGGAATTGATGCGGCCGAGGCGCTCGGACGCCGCCCGAGCCTTGAGGGAGCCCCGGGCGGCGTCCTCCTCGTCGAAGAGCGTCTGGCGCTGCAGGTTGCTCAGCTCTACCCTGTCGGCGTCGATGAGCCGTAGGTAGCCGAAGCCGGCCCTGGCCAGGGAGTTGGCTATGGCCGTGCCGAGGGCCCCGATGCCGACGATGGCGGCGCGGGCCCCCGCGAGCCGCTCCTGCCCGAGGGGCCCGATGCCCGAGAAGGCCAGCTGGCGCTGGTAGCGCGCCCCGTCGATCGCCGCGCTAATGGGGCGCTCCCTCGTCGAAGAGCCAGGTCGACAGGTATCGCTCTCCCGAGTCGGGCAGTACGACCACGATGAGCCTGCCCGCGCTCTCGGGACGACTGGCCAGCTCGAGGGCGGCCCAGGCCGCGGCGCCCGAGGATATGCCCACGAGTATGCCTTCCTCGCTCGCCAGGCGCCTGGCCGTAGCGCCCGCGTCCTCGTGGTTGGCCCTGACTATCTCGTCTATGATCGTTCTATCGAGGACGCCAGGAACGAAGCCGGCGCCAATGCCCTGGATCTTGTGCGGGGCGGCCTGTCCGCCTGATAGCACCGGGGAATCCAGGGGCTCGACGGCGACGGCCCTGAGCGCCGGCTTCCTGGCCTTGAGGGCCCGGGCTATGCCCGTGAGCGTGCCGCCGGTGCCGACGCCCGCGACCACGACGTCCACCGCGCCGTCGGTGTCACCCCATATCTCCTCGGCCGTGGAGGCGGCATGGGTCGCGGGGTTGACCGGGTTGTCGAATTGCATGGGCATGAAGGCCCCCGGGGTGGAGGCGGCGAGTTCGCGGGCCTTGGCAATGGCCCCGGTCATGCCCTTGGCGCCCTCGGTCAGCACGAGCTCGGCCCCGTAGGCGGCGAGGAGCCTCCGTCGCTCGATGCTCATGGTCTCCGGCATGGTAAGGATGATGCGGTAGCCCTTTGCCGCGGCCACGGCGGCCAGGGCCACGCCGGTATTGCCCGAGGTGGGCTCCACTATCACCGAGCCCGGGGAGAGCCGGCCCTCCCGCTCCGCGGCCTCTATCATGGCGAGTCCCACGCGGTCCTTGACGCTCGAGAACGGGTTGAACGACTCGAGCTTGGCCAGGACGACGGCTCCCTGGGCCGCGCCCGGGGCGCGGAGCCGTACGAGGGGGGTATTTCCTATAAGGTCTACGATGCTGGCGGCGTAGCGCATGCTTCCTCCTTGCCGTACCCCATGAAATCTACCCCCGGTGGCTCGGGCGGTCAAACTCCCGGGCGGCTCGAAGCCCGGGCCCAACGGCGACTCCGGCCTACAGGAGCCTCGCGAGCGCCATGTAGAGAGCCGTACCGCAGCAAATCGACAAGAGCGTATTACGGCGCCACAGGTGCAGCAGGGCCGTGAGCCCGACTCCCGCGACGGCCGGTAGGCCGTGCGGCGCCTCGGCCCAGGCGACGCTCCGGAAGGCCGAGAGCACGAGTATGGTCATCAGGACCGGAGGCAGGTAGGCCTGGAGGTAGGCTAGTACGGGGGGCGGGCTGCGCCGCGCGAAGAAGAGGAAGGGCGCCGCCCTCGTCAGGATGGTAACGGCGGCCATCGCGGCCACGGTCAGGAGTATCCTCGTCATCGACCCGCCTCCGGCTCGAGGCGCCGCCTGAGCGCCAGGAGGAGGGCGCAGGAACCGACGGTGGCGGCTAGGATGAAGTTGGCAGGTCCGAAGAACGCGTAGGCGACGGCCGAGGCCGCGACGGCGGCCAGGTAGGGCTCGGCCCTGCGCGTCGTTCGCAGTTGCTCCACGAGCAGCACCGTGAAGAGGGCCGTCATCGCGAAGTCGAGTCCCGTCGTGTCGAAGGGCAGGGCCTTGCCTAGGGCCGCGCCGAGGGTGCAGCCGAGCACCCACCAGGCCTGGTTGAGCGCGCTCAAGGCCAGGT
>CAZNNA010000275.1:0-4755 GCA_964573825.1 uncultured Treponemataceae bacterium | reverse complement strand
CACGTCGGTGACGCGCTCCGCGGCCAAGGGGCTGGCCGGCGTTCGCTCCGGCGGCCGGGCGCCGAAGAGCCGCTCGACCACGGCCTCGGCGCCGGCCGCCTCGAGGCGCATGACGACCCTGCCCTCGAGCGGGCGCAGCGCCGCTACCGCGAGGACGGCCTTCGACCCGAGCGGGTCGGAGAATTCCCCGAAGGTCATCTGGTCGACGAGGCGTAGCTCGGCGGCGCAGGGCAGGCGGAGCGCCGCCGATAGCCGCGTCGCGGAGAGTCGGGCGAAGCCTTCCGATATATCGCCCATGACGCGCAGCTGCTCGCGGGAGAACCTATCGGGCTTCCTGAAATCGTAGAGCTTGGCGCTCCGGCCCTCCGGCTCGAGGCCTCGCAGTCCCAGGAAGGGCCCCGTGACGACCTCTCCCTCGCCCGATGGTATGACGTCGCTCATGGAGTGTCCCCGGCGAGCTCGGTCACGCGCAGGCCGAACGACTCGCCTATGACGACGACCTCGCCCTTGGCCACGACCCGCCCGCCCGCCACGAGGTCGACGGGCTCGCCCGCTATCGATTCGAGTTCTATGATGGTGCCCTTGCCGACGGCGGCCAGGTCGCGCAGCGATAGGCTCCGCTCGCCGAGTACCACCTGGACGCGTAGCCTCGCGTCGTCTATCGTTCCGCTCGTCATATCGTAGCCTCCCCTTGGCCGGCGTAGGCCTTCGTCACGACGAAGACCCTCCGCCCCGCCCTTCGCCGTATGCGTCCCTCGGCCACGAGGACGCCTCCCACCTCCAGGTAGGCCAGGCGCCCGCGCGGCGCCGCCATGCGGACGCTCCCCGCGCGCCTGGCCTCGTCGACCGATTCCGCGCACATCCGCCCGGAGGCCAGGATGACGCTGGCGTCCAGGAGCAGGTCTCCCAGGGCCAGCCCCTTCTCAAGCTCGCTCGCTCGCGCTCTCATGCGATCCTCCCCTATGCGCTTTACTGTACGGCGCTAGCGGGGGAGCGGTCTTACACTATCTTGCGTTTTTCCTTAGCGCCCGGGGGGCGAGCGGAAGGCTCGCGGCGATACGCCGACTATGCGCAGGAAGTAACGATTGAAGAACGATACGTTGTTATAACCGACGGCCATGGCTATCTCCAGGACGCTCAGGTCCGAAGACTTGAGGAGGGCGCAGGCCCGGGCGATCCGTCGCTTGTTGATGTACTCGAATAGGGGGCAGCCGGCCTTGTCCTTGAAGCGGCGGGAGAAGTCGGTGACGTTCATGGCGCAGCGGCGGACGAAGAAGTCCAGTGTAAAGGCCTCGTCGTAGCGCTCGTCTATGTAGGCCACGGCGTCGGCTATGGACCAGACGCCGCCCTCCTCGAGCCGGCCCGCGGGCCCGTTACTCGATGGCATCTTCGTTTCCGAGCGCCATGCGCTCGAGTGCCACGTAGCGGGCGGGCGGCGGCTCCAGGGCGACGAAGATCCTCATGCGGGCTAGTATAGCACGCTTCCTGCCACGGGCGAGCCCGGTCCCTCCTACGCGAAAACCGGGCGGGCGATTCATTGCTAGCTGCAAAAAAACTCTAATATATTAAAAAATCTAGATAGCTGTGATATACTGAATCCCGACATATAAAGTTACGGAGGTTCCGGTTGCTGTCTCACTCGCTCAGGAACAAGATCATAGCCGTCATGGCCGCGACCATCGTCGTGGTGCTGTCTATCCTGGTTACCGTCGTCGCCATGGGCGTCACCGACATCGTGGGTTCGTCGGCCGACAGGGAGGGCCTCGAGCGGGCCCGGGCCGCCGTGCAGGAGATAGACTGCCTCCTCGGAGGCTACGCCGACTCGGTCCGGCTCATCGGGGAGCTCGAGTTCCTGCGCTCGGGCGACCGAGCGGCCATCGAGCGCGGGCTATCCGCCCTGCGGCCGCGGCTCAACGCCGCCTTCGAGATGGCGTTCTTCGCCGACGCCAACGGCGACTTCGTCACCTCCATACCGGGCACGAGCGGCAACGTCGCCGACCGGGATTACTTCCAAGCCATCATGAAGGGCGGCCGGGCCGATTATATAGGGGACGCGGTGACGTCGAGGGCCACGGGAGCCACCATCTTCGTGGTGGCGGCCGCGGTGAACGGGCCCGACGGCCGGCCCCGTGGCGTCGTGGGCGCCACGGTGACGCTAGAGTCGCTCAAGACCCTCGTGGCCCGCCTCTCGACCGACGCCGATCGCTACGGCTGGGTCGTCGACGCGCGCGGCCTCTTCATAGCCCATCCCAACGACGAGGTCCTCATGCGCCTCAGGCTGTCGGAGGCCGACTCGATGGGCTTCAAGGGACTCACCGCCCTCGGCGAGAGGATGCTGGCCTCCGACGTGGGCGAGGGGCGCTACCTCAGCCTGGACGGCGAGCCCATAATGATAAAGTACCGGCGCATCCCTACCTCCCCGGGCTGGCGCCTGGGCTTCACGTGGTCCGAGGACGCCCTCTACCGGAGCCGTAACGTCCTCCTAAGGCGAATCGTCCTAGCGGGCCTGGCCTCGGTACTGGCGCTCGGGCTCGTCGCCTTCCTCGTGGCGCGCAGCGTGGCCGGGCCCGTCGCCTCCATAGCCGGGCAGCTCGGCGAGATGGCCCGGGGCGACGGCGACCTTACGAGGCGCCTGGAGTCCCGCCGCAAGGACGAGCTCGGCCTCATGGCCGTTAACTTCAATACCTTCGCCGAATTCCTGGCCTCGACCGTACGGACCATACGGGAGGCCACCGACACCCTCTCCGACGTCGGGCACGACCTGCGCTCGGGCCTCGAGGAGACGGCCGCCTCGGTCCACCAGATAGCCGCTAACATCGAGAGCGTCAAGCGCAACGCCAAGAGCCAGGCCGACGAGGCCGACGGCGCCCAGGCCGCCGTGGAGCGCATCGTCCTCGGCGTCACGGCCCTCGAGGCCCGCATAGCCGAGCAGGCGGCCAGCGTCGGCCAGTCCTCCGCGGCCATCGAGGAGATGGTGGCCAACATACGATCCATCACCTCGAGCGTCGAGGCCTCGACCGCCCACTACGGCGAGCTCATAGCCTCGGCCGACGACGGCCGGGCCAAGCTCGCCGTGGTCGGCGAGTACGTCAAGAAGGCCCTGGAGCAGTCCGCGAGCCTCCAGGAGGCTAACGTGGTCATAGCCAAGATAGCCAGCCAGACCAACCTCCTGGCCATGAACGCCGCCATAGAGGCCGCCCACGCGGGCGAGGCGGGCAAGGGCTTCTCCGTGGTGGCGGACGAGATACGCAGCCTGGCGGAGAATTCGGCGGCGCGCAGCAAGAGCATAGGGCGCGACCTCAAGGCCATCGTCAAGGTGGTGGCTGACGTCGGCGGCGCCTCGTCCGAGGCGGAGCGCGCCTTCGACGACGTGACGACGAGGATCGGCGAGGTCGGCCGGACGCTCGACCAGATAGGCGCGGCCATGGAGGAGCAGAGCCGCGGCTCGGCCCAGGTGCTCGAGGGCCTCGTGGTCATCAAGGAGGTGACCGTAGGCGTCAAGGACGCCTCTACCGCCATCAAGGGCGAGGCCGGCGACGTCAAGGCCAAGATGTCCGAGCTGGCGCGCCTCTCGTCCGAGGTCTCGGGAAGCATGGACGAGGTCTCGGTGGGCACCAACGAGATCAGCGCCGCCGTGGGCGCCATGGCCGACCTGTCGCAGCGCAACAAGGACGCCATCGACCTGGTCAAGCGGGAGGCGGATCGCTTCAAGATATAGGGGCCCTGGCCACGCCCGCGGCTTCCGGTGTAGACTGCGCTCCCGTCCGGGAGGGATACCGAATGACGGGAACCAAGGCGTTCGACAACGACAAGTACATAGCGGAGCAGGCCGCTGCTATCAGGGAGCGGATGCGCCGCTTCGAGGGGCGGCTCTACCTTGAATTCGGAGGCAAGCTGCTCGCGGACTTCCACGCCGCGAGGGTCCTGCCGGGCTACGACCCCAACGTCAAGATACGGCTCCTCAAGGAACTGGAGCGCGACGCCGACATCGTCCTCTGCATCCACGCCGGCGCCATAGAGCATCGCAAGATACGCGCCGACTACGGCATCACCTACGACGCCGACGCCCTCAAGCTGATAGACGACCTGCGCGAGTGGGGGCTCTCGGTCGCCGCCGTCGTCATCACCCGCTGGGAGAGCCAGCCGGCCGCCAAGGCCTTCAGGACCAAGCTGGAGAACCGGGGCGTCCCCGTCTACGCCCACGAGCCGACCAAGGGCTATCCTACCGACGTCGATCGCATCGTCTCCGACGAGGGCTACGGCGCCAATCCGCGCGTCGCCGTCTCCAAGCCCCTCGTCGTGGTCACGGGGCCTGGCCCCGGCTCCGGCAAGATGGCCACCTGCCTCTCCCAGGTCTACCACGACACGCGCATAGGCCAGCGGGCCATGTACGCCAAGTTCGAGACCTTCCCTATCTGGAACCTACCGCTCAAGCACCCGGTCAACATAGCCTACGAGGCGGCGACCCTGGACCTGCGCGACTCCAACCTCATCGATCCCTTCCACCTGGAGGCTACGGGCCAGGTCGCCGTCAACTACAACCGCGACGTCGAGTCCTTTCCCATCCTCAAGGGCATCCTGGACCGTATCACCGGGAACGCCGGCGCCTACCGCTCGCCCACCGAGATGGGCGTCAACCGCGTAGGCTTCGCCATAGTGGACGACGCCGCCGCGCGGGCGGCGGCCGAGCAGGAGATCATACGGCGCTACCTGCGCTGCGCGAGCGAGTACATGATGGGTATGGCCGACAAGGCC
>CAZNNA010000274.1:0-4776 GCA_964573825.1 uncultured Treponemataceae bacterium | reverse complement strand
CTCCCTCGACGCCGACGGCTTCCTGGCGCGGGTCATCCAGCACGAGCTCGACCACCTGAACGGCGTACTCTTCACCGATCGCCTACCCGAGGCCAAGCGCGATAGGCTCCTTAAGCAGTACGAGAAGCGGATGAGGGCCTAGCCGCCCATGCGCGTACTGTTCGCGGGCAGCCCGTCCATAGCGGTCCCGTCCCTGCTAGCCGTGGCCGGCCGGCACGAGGTAGTCGGCGTGCTGACCAACCCGCCCTCGGCCCAGGGGCGCGGCATGCGCCTAGCGCCTACGCCCGTCTCCGAGGCGGCCTCGGGCTTGGCGCTCTCCGTGTTGGCTCCCGAGCGCCTCGGGCAGCCGGAGCGCGAGGCCGTCGCGGCCCTGAGTCCCGAGATACTGGTCGTCTATGCCTACGGCCGCATCTTCGGGCCCAAGTTCATGGCCCTCTTCCCCAGCGGCGGCATCAACGCGCATCCGTCGCTCCTACCGCGCTGGCGCGGCTGCGCCCCCATTCCCTACGCCATCCTCGAGCGCGACGAGAGGACCGGCGTCTGCGTGCAGCTCGTCGCGCCCAGGATGGACTCAGGCGACATACTGGCGCGGCGCGAGCTGGCGTTAGCCGGCGACGAGACCGCCGAGAGCCTCTCTGCCCTCGCCGCCGATATAGGGGCCGAGCTCCTCCTCGAGGCCCTGGCGGCCATCGAGGCCGGGACCGCCCGCGGCGAGCCCCAGGACGAGTCCGGGGCCACCTATTGCGGTATCATCCAGAAGGACGACGGGCTCCTCGACTGGGCCCGGCCGGCCCTCGAGCTCGACGCCCGCGTACGGGCCTTCCATCCCTGGCCGGGCGCCTTTACCACCCTCGGGGGCGAGCGCCTGTCGGTGCTGTCGGCTCGCCCGACCGTGGGCGCTGCGCTCGATCCCGCCCGCGGTTCCCCTGTCGATCGCCCGGAACCCGGAACGGTCGTTTCCATAGACAAGTCCGAAGGTATAATGGTACAAACGGGAGAGGGCTTGCTCGCCCTCACGCGCCTCCAGCTCCGCGGCAAGCGGCCCCTGGGCTGGAAGGACTTCGCCAACGGCGCGCGCGGCCTCGTGGGCTCGCGCCTCGGCGCCTCGTAAGCCAAGCACGCCGCACGGGAGCCACGCATGGATTTTCGTACATTGTTTAACTGGAAGCGACTCGACGAGCTGGATCCCCTGCACTCCCGGATCGCGATCCTGTCGCTCATAGCCCTCATCGTGCTCATGGGGCTCTCGGGGCTCATAGCCTTCAGCCTGGCCCTCCGCGGCTCGGAGCAGACCCTCGTGCCGAACGTCGTGGACCTTGAATTGTCCTCCGCCCTCGTGAAGCTCCAGGATAAGGAACTCTATCCTCGGGTCTCGCTCCGCTTCTCCAACGATCCCGCCTCCCGCGGCCGGATACTCGAGCAGGATCCCCTGCCGGGCGCCATCGTCAAGGCCGGCCGCCGCATAGCGCTCGTCGTCTCCCGGGGAGCGGTCCAGGATACCGTGGGCGATTACGTCGGCCAGACCCTGGACGAGGTCAAGATACACCTGCAGACCGTCTTCGGTTCCACCCGGCAGCTTATCACGGTCAAGGAACCGCCCATCTACGTCTTCGATAAGAGCCCCGCCGGTACCATACTCGAGCAGTCGCCCGCTCCCAGCGTCGAGCTATCCGGCCCGACCCAGCTGGCCTTCGTCGTGTCCCGCGGCCCCGAGAAGGCCCGGGTCAAGGTGCCCGACCTCGTGGGGCTGTCGCTCCAGGACGCGGCGCTCCAGATCGAGAAGGCCGGCGTCGCCTTCCAGTTCACCCTCCGCCGCGCTGAGGGCCGCGAGCGTCCCGGTACCGTCGTGGCCCAGCTACCGGCACCCGGGACGCTCGACGATCCGGCCAACCCGGTATCGATAGTCTACGCGGCGCCGGCGCCCGCCGAGGGCCTCGTCAGCGGGCTCTTCACCCAGGAACTGCCAGAGTACCCGTACCCGCTCCGAGCCACGCTCTACGCCGAGCCGCCTTCTGGGGCCCGGATACCCCTCATATCGGTCGATCATTCCGGCAGGCTCTTCTCCATGCCCTACGCGTTGCCGCCGGGCAGCGTGCTCGTGCTCCAGGTCCTGAACAAGGTCGTCGCGCGCGTAGAGGTCGGTAGGTGACGGTCGCGGCGGGCCCCTTCGGTCTATTCTCGAACGGCCCCGCGGCCTATTCGGTGGAGATCGTAAAGCTCGCCCTCTATGACATAGGCCGCTCGGTGGACCTTACCAAGGCGGCCGCCCTCCTGCCCGGCGTGCCCGGCATGCGCCTGGCCCGGCGGCGCGATACCCCGTCGTCGCTGACCATGCCGACGCCTCTCTGCGTCGACCTGCGCTCCGGCCTCAAGCGCATCTTCGCCGAGGACACCATCGAGGGCTTCTCCGCCTCCGCCCGCATCTACGACGAGGGCGTCATGGCCGTCGTCGCGCGCCTGACCGTGAGCGCCAGCCTAGAGGACCTGCACGGCATCGAGAATAGGCCCATCACCCATACGATTAGCGACCTGGATTCGTACATCGACGAGCGCTACAAGGCGGTGCTCGAGCAGGTGGCGCCGGCCGTAGCCAATCCCCGGGCCGACCCCGAGATGGAGACGTACCTGGCCTTCTGCTTCGCCGACGTGGGGAGCTCTCCCGAGCGTTTCCTGGCCGATAACGCCAAGGCCCTGACCACGCTCCTCGCGGGGGAGCCCTGGGGCTATCCCATCCACGAGTCCCAGGTCAGGAAGTCGCTCGGCAACCCGTTCTCCTACAGCGACGGGGACCTGGCCGTCTTCGACATGGACCGATGCGTCATCGTCGACGCCGACCGGGATTACGAGGACGTCCTCCTCATAGCCGAGCTGGCCAACTACCAGTACCTGGAGCTCCGCTCCCTGGATAAGCTCCTGGACCGTTGGCTCGACGAGGCGGAGGACGACGTCAACGCCCTCGCCAGGAAGCGCAAGGGGCGCTCGCTCAAGAAGGGCGCGCTCAGGAAGAAGCTGGGGCGGGTCCAGACCCTCAGGCTCGACGCGCTCTTCATCCTGGAAAACCTCGAGAATAGCGCCAAGATCATAGGCGATTACTTCCTCGGCGGCGTCTACGAGCACCTCTGCGGTATCTTCAATACCTCCGGCTGGACGCGCTCGGTAGAGCGCCGGCTCGACGCGTTGCAGGACATCTACGAGATAGTCAAGGGCGAGAAGAGCGAGCGCACCATGATCGCCCTCGAGGTGGTCTTCATTGTCGTCTGCATAGTCTTCCCCGTGCTGCAGATACTCCAGGTGATGCTGTCGAGCTAGACCCGTCGGCCGCGTCTCTGGTAGAGTCGTGCCGAACATACCCACGACAAGGAGATCCCCATGGTCATACTAACCCTTAACTGCGGAAGCTCGTCCGTCAAGTACCAGGTATACGACTGGACCGAGAAGAACGTCCTCGCCTCCGGCATAGTCGAGCGCGTCGGGCAGGATGGTTCCATAATCAACCACAAGGCCCCGGGCATCGCCGACGTCGGCATAGAGCACGAGTGCCCCAACCACGTCGTGGCCGTGGAGCTCATCCTCAAGACCATCACCGACCCGCAGCACGGCGTCGTCAAGTCCATGTCAGAGATAGGCGCCGTAGGCCACCGCATGGTCCACGGCGGCATGAAGTTCGCCCGCTCCGTGCTCATCACCGACGAGTCCCTGGCCACCTTCAAGGAACTCATCGACCTGGCCCCGCTCCACAACCCGGCCAACATCACCGGCGTCGAGGCCGCCAAGGCCGTCCTCCCCAACGTGCCGCACTGCGCCGTCATGGACACGGCCTGGCACCAGACCATGCCGAGCACCAGCTACACCTACGCCCTGCCGCACGAGTGGCAGGACAAGTACATGGTGCGCCGCTACGGCTTCCACGGCACCAGCTTCCTCTATACCGCCAAGCGCGCCGCCGTCCTGCTCGGCAAGGATCCCTTCAAGTCCAACGTCATAATCGCCCACATCGGCAACGGCTCGTCCATCAACGCCGTCAAGGACGGTTGCTCCTTCGATACCTCCATGGGCATGACCCCGCTCGAGGGCCTCGTCATGGGCACCCGCTCCGGAGACATCGATCCCGGCATCGTCTTCCACATGATGAAGAAGGCCGGCCTCTCCGCCGCCGACGTGGAGAAGAAGCTCAACAAGGAATCCGGCGTGCTCGGCATCACCGGCCGCTGGTCGGACAGGCGCGACATCGAGAACGCCGCCGCCGAGGGAGACAAGATAGCCATCGTCGCCCAGGAGCTCGAGGGCTACCGCATCAAGAAGTACATCGGCGCCTATACCGCCGCCCTGGGCCGCGTCGACGCCCTCGTGTTCACCGCCGGCGTCGGCGAGATGGGCCCGGTTACCCGCGCCCTGTCTACCGGCGGCCTCGACAGCATCGGCATCAAGGTCGATCCCGCCCGCAACGAGAAGGCCAAGTGCCGCAACGCGGAGCTGGAGATCAGCGCGCCGGACAGCCCCGTCAAGGTCTACGTCATCCCCACCGACGAGGAGCTCGTCATGACCGAGGACGCCTTCGCGCTGATGAACGGCACCTACGACGTGCACACAAACTATACGTACAACTTCCAGAGCCCCGCGTACGTCAACAAGCAGCGCGCCGCCGGCCTCGTGGGCGACCTGAAGAAGAAGCCCTACCTGGCCGACCTGATAGCGCACCCCAAGAAGTAACCAACGGGGGAGGCTCGCCATGGATACGGCCGTAGATACGAGGACGAGCCTCCGCGCCAGGTTCTG
>CAZNNA010000273.1:0-4806 GCA_964573825.1 uncultured Treponemataceae bacterium | reverse complement strand
ATTGGTGACGCCTACCCCAAGGCCTCGTCGGAGAAGTCGAAGAGCTCCTCGAGCGGTACACCGAGCGATTGAGCGGCTTGGTTCCCGGCATTATGCTTAGGTACTACGTGAGCTACCTATCGTGGAGGTATGGCCATGGCAATAGAACGAACCTTTACCATGCTCAAGCCGGGCGTCCTGGCTCGCAGGCTGACCGGCGAGATAGTCGGGCGCATCGAGCGCAAGGGCTTCGACATCATCGCGGCCAGGCTCATGCGCATACCGAGGGCCCTGGCCGAGGCGCACTACGGAGAGCACCGCGGCAAGCCCTTCTACGAGGGCTTGGTCGACTACATCACGAGCGGCCCCGTGGTGGCCATGGTACTCGAGGGCGACGGGGCGATAGGCCTCCTGCGGGCGCTCTGCGGCTCGACCAAGGCCGAGGAAGCCGCGCCGGGAACGATACGCGGCGACTACGCCATGCATACGGGCCTCAACGTCATCCACGCCTCGGACTCGGCGGCGAGCGCGGCGCGGGAGATAGCTCTCTTCTTCAGGCCCGAGGAGATAGTCGACTGGCACGACGGGAACGACGGCTGGATCTAGGCCGCCGTTCTCGTCGTACCGCCGTTCTCGTCGTACCGCCGTTCTCGTCGTACCGCCGTTCTTAAGGCAAAGCCCGGCTTACTCGAGGCCGACTATGGAAGCGCCCTTGGGGTAGTCCACGCTGAAGGACAGGGGCAGCGTCGCCTCCCCTCCCGGGGCCAGGGACAGGCGCCAGACGAAGGTCTCGCCCGCCTCCTTGCGGAGGGCCTCGGTATCCTTGGCGTAGGCCGGTGCCAGGGCCTTGACGACGATGCGCTCGTCCTGCGACAGGGGCAGCTGGTCGTAGACCTCCAGCGCCACGGCTCGTCGCTTGCCGTTCTCGACGGCTATCTCGTACTCCCAGGTGGTCTTGTCGCGCTTCGCTAAGACGCCGGTCGTCTCGTCAAAGCGTCGCTTGAGCCTGCGTTCCACCGAGACGGACTCGTCTATGCCGAGGTCCACGGTCAGCTCGCCGCCGGGGGGCACCGAGCCCATCGCGGCGTCGGCGACGTAGGCCCCGTCTACGTAGACGTGCGAGGCGCCCGGCAGGAAGGGATAGTCCGAGGCGTTCTTGGACTCGGCCCGGAAGTAGGCGTAAGGCGACAGCTTAGGCACCGCGGCATAGGAAAAAGCGACGGGTAGGTCGAGGACGGCCACGGTGACGGTCTTATCCCGATTGTCCGACTCGACGGTCGTGTTCCCGGCCACGGTAAAGAGTACGGCCGTCGCGCCGGCCTGGGCTCCTGCGGCGGCATAGGCCATCGCGGGTTCCGCGGCCGACTCGGCAAGGTCCAGGTACTCCTCCGAGGCCCCGGCCATGGCTGGCGACGGGGGCGCGGCCATGGCGCGGCTCATCTTGGCGCTTTCCTTGTATACCGGCTCCGGTTCGTACACGCTAAGGCGCCAGGGATCCAGCTCGGGCATGGAGCCGCCGACCTGGGGCCGAGCCGTGGACAGGCTCAAGGCGGCCTCGGTCCAATCCTCGCCGGTATTCTGCCTGACCATGGCACGGTACTGCACGGCCAGCTTGGCGGCGTCGGAATCAGCGCGTACGACGTAGTCGGGGCGCCAGGAAGGGCCCTTGACCAGGTAGGAAAGGTCGAGCCGGGCGCTCGACGGGGCCCTGGACTCCAGTACGAGCTCGGCCTCGACGACGGAGGTGCGCGAGCCCGATCCGAGGGCGCGCAGGGATCGGTTAACGCGCTCTATCTCCGCCTGTAGCGCGGCGACGGCCTTGCGCGCCGCGCGGGAGGCCGCGTTGACAGCCTCGTGGCGCCCCTTATGGAAGTCGAGCATCCGAGCCCAGGCCGTAGGATCCAAGGGCGCTGACTCGGAATCCCCTGCGGCGGAGGTAAGGCGCTTGACCATCTCGGACAGGAAGGTCCGCTCGGCGTCGGCCTCGCGCAGCCTATCCTGCTCTATCGACAGGCGCTCCTCGTAGCCCCGGCGCTCGTCCTCCAGGGCCTTGTAGTCGGCCGAGACGTCGCGGGTCAGCTCGCGCCGCGACAGGCGCACGTCCCGCAGGGCGAAGGCCCCGGCGCCGCTTACCTGCAGGCTGGAGGGGTCGGTGGCCGCAGGCAGGCCCGTGACGACGATGGTGGTTACGCCGGCCGGGAGCCTTGCCTCGACGCTCCGCGTCACCAGGGCGCGGTCCGAGAACACGGTGACCTTGGACACGCGAGAGCCAACCGCGACGGGAGCCGCGACGCCGCTACCGGCGTCGCCCGGAGCGGCCGTAGCGACCGACGGCAGCAGGGCCGCAAGGGCCAAGGCCCCAAGCAAGGCGAGCGAGCCCGTAGCCCCGAGAATATTCCGTACCATAGCTATGCCATCCTTCCTGGCGCGCTGGACGTAGAGCCCGGCGGCGCTACCCGCCCCGCAACGGGTACGGGCATACCAGTAGTATAGTCGGAAAGGGCATGGATGGTTACAGGCTAGCCGTCGAAGCCACGACGGTCGTAAGATCCTCATGCCCCTCGTACTCATACGTGAACCATGGAAACCCGGGAACCAGGCGTTTCGCTATCGACGATCCGAAAGGCTTCCTTAAGACCAATCCCTGTCCGCTCATCGTCGACGAGGTTCAGCGCGTACCGGAGCTCCTATCATGGATACAGGTCACCATAGACGAAAGGCCTGGCAAGGGATTGTTCATCCCGACGGGCAGCAGCCAACCAGGACTAGGAGCGGCGGTTTCCCAATCGCTCGCCGGCAGGACGAGCCTCATGCACCTGCTCCCCCTCTCGCTCGAAGAGCTATCGCTAGCGGGTTCGCGCCCCGACCGTAACACCTGCCTCGTCAAGGGTTTCCTTCCGCGGATGTACCAGGAAAACCAACCGGCGTCGCAGGCCGCTCGCGCCCCCCTCCTCGGAGGCATGTTCGAGAACATGGTCGTCGTCGAACTTATCAAGTCGCTGTGGAACCGAGGAAAGAGAGACTCGCTCTGCTTCTACCGAGACAGCGTGGGCCACGAGGTCGACGTCGTCATCGAGCGACAGCGTATCGCCTCGACGATTGAGATAAAGGCCTCGGAGACGTTCTCGAGCGATTTCTTACGCAATGGCAGGTTCTTTAACGCGACCGTATCGAGCGCTTCCAGGCCCAGGTAATATACGGGGGCGATGACTCCCTTACCGGTAGCGATTACGATGCCTGGGGCTTCGCCGAAGCATACAAGGCGATAGTATAGACTCACGCTGCTAGCACGATCTACCCGCTCCTACGCCCCTATCGCTGTGCTCTATTATCAAGCGATGAGGTTTTAAAATCCCGCCCGGGGATCTCTCCCCGGGCGGGCCTTCAATGCAGCTTCTATCGAGCCTTACTTACCGTCGGCTTACTTGCCGCAGCTACCTCCGCAGCAGGAACAGGCGTCGCTATCGCAACCGGAGTCGGCGCAGGAGCCCACGGAGACGCTACGGTCCAGGTTCAGGCTCGCCGCTCCGCCGGCCGGCTCGATGAGGCTCGACAGCTCGCGGTCGCCCTGGAAGCGCAGGACGTTGACCATGAAGATGTTGAGCTTGTTGACGATGTTCGGGGGCAGCTGGTTGCCGTCGACCTCTACCGATATGGTCGGGTAGTTGCGGTCGCGGGCCCAGGGGGCGAAGAGCCCCTCGATGACGCGGCCTATGAGGCAGGCGAAGGGAGAGATGTTCACTATGCCCGAGTAGCCGTTCTGCATCGCGGTCGCCGCGACGCCCGAGGACACCGCAATCTCCGAGTTGAGCTCCAGGTTGACGAAGTGCTCCTGGGTGTTGGCCATGATCTGGCGCATGTCGTGGGGCGTCTCCGGTATGAGGCCGGTCGGCTCCAGGATGGCCAGGACCTTCTTCTCTATGGAATGCTTCCACCACTCCTCGACGCGGAGCTTGGCCAGGTCTCGCGCGGGCTTTGAGACCCAGCGCGTGGCCTTGGGGGCCAGCTTGATGAGCTTCTTGAGCGCGTACTCGCGGACGAAGTCCAGGTAGTGGATCCACTCGCCTATGCCGGAGACCTTGACCACGATGCCGCGGGCGCTCATGAGGTCGGTCAGCTCGCCCACCGCGAAGTCGTCGCGGCGGACGTAGATCTCGCCAACGATGAGCACCTTGGGGCAGTCGGCCAGTCGTCGCTTGAGCGGTATACGCTTGACGTCCTCGGCCACGCGCCGGAGCTCGTCCCAGAGCGAATCGGGCTTCTTCTCCACCGCCTGCATCATCTTCATCCAGGACGCCTCGAAGGCGGCCAGGGCCTTGGCGGGCTCGTTGGCCGTGGCCTTGAGCGCCGTCTGGATGTCCTTCATGTAGTCGGTGACCACGAGGCCCTTCCACATCTCCTTGGCGAAGTCCGGCCCGAGCTCCGTGTAGGAATTGTCGGCGGACAGCGTGAAGACGACGATGTTCTCCAGGCGCAGGTCGCGGAAGAGGTTCTCGTAGTAGACGAAGTACTGGCCCGTGCGGCAGGGCCCCGTCGTTATGGGCACGAAGAGCAGGTAGAGCTCGTCCTTGCGGTACTTGTCCGAGGCGACGAACTGGAGGACGCTACCGAGCAGGAGGTGGCTAGGCACGCATTCCTTACCGGAGGCGTGGGCGCGGGCGACCTGGATGGTCTTGTTGGTGGCAACGGGCATGGCCTCGGCGTTGAGGCCTATGCCGCGCAGGGTGGCCGCCATGAATTCGGTTGATATGGCGCCCATGTTGGACAGGAGTATCTTGGTGCGCTTGTTGTCGCGGACCATGACCTTCTCGCCCGACTTCTCGTTGA
>CAZNNA010000272.1:2476-4822 GCA_964573825.1 uncultured Treponemataceae bacterium | reverse complement strand
CTCCGCCATCAGGGCCACGGCCTCGGCCAGTATGCCCGTGCCGGTCCAGCCCGAATGGAGGAGCCCGAAGGCGCCGGAGTCCGGGTCCCAGAGGTAGACGGGCATGCAGTCCGCTACGGTGATGACGAGGGCCGCGGTGTCGGTCGGCCCGCGCGGGGCCGGGGCGACGATGCCGTCGGCCTCGAGGCCGCGGCAGTAGTCGGGACGGATCGCCTCCGCGACGCGCCGCGAGTGCACGAGGTCGACCGAGGCCGCCCGGAGCGGGTCGAGGCCCGCGCGGGCTAGCCAGGCGGCGCGGCGCTCGCGGTTGTGGTCGTCACCGAAGCCCATGTCGCCCGCCGCGAGTAGGCTCAGGGCCGCCTTGGGCGCGCCCCGGCCTAGGTCCAGGAACAGGGTATCGCCGCTTTCGCGGAAGCCGGCAGCGGCGATAGGGGGGGCGGTAAGCGGCCAGGGAGCGTTCATGCCTAGTCCAGGCCGCCCACGGCGGCCTTCATGAGCTCCGCCAGTAGGTAGCGGGCCTTCTCCAGCTTGAACCTGGTCGCCTCGAGGCCCTTCTGGAAGTCCTTGTTGGCCTTGCCCTCGATCTGCCCGAGGTTCGATAGCGAATCGTAGCGCCCGCGGACCTCCCGCGACAGGATGGCCTTGAGGATCTCCTGCATGCGGTTTATGGCGTCGTTGGCCTTGGCCAGGAGCGACTCGGCCTCGGTCTCCACGGCCCGTATCGCCGACTCGACCTTGCGCTTCTTGATCTGCATGGACGAGAGCTCCGTCTTGGCCTGGGCGTAGGCCGATCCGAGCTCGCCCTCGGGCCCCAGCCTGGAGTCCAGGCGCTTGAGCCCGTCCCCTATCTGCAGGAGCTCGTTGTAGGCGTCGGTGAACTCCAGGCGGTTATCCCGCTTGTAGAACTCGCCGTCGAGCAGTATCACCTTGAGCCAGCGGTTGAGCTCGGTCAGGAAGCACTGGTGGAAGAAGGCCTCGAGCAGGCGGAGCGCGCGGGCGAAGCGGACGGGCGGAACCTTGTCGTTGCCCTTCTCCGACAGGTGCATGAACCAGGTAGGCGTCTCCTTGCCGACGAGGCCCTGGATATCGGCGTCGAGCTGGGCTATGCGCCGCTCCGCCACCAGGCGCTGGTAACGATGATCGACGCGCTCCTTCCAGTAGGAGCGGAAGATGGCGAACCAATCCTCGCCGCCGCCGGTCTGGGCGCACTGCCAGTTGGGATCCTCGTAGGCCACCTTGAGTATCGTCTCCAGGGGCACGCGAGCGTTGAAGCTGCGTATCGCGGCCAGGGCCTTCTCGGCGCCCGATAGCTCCTTGGCGACCGACTGAGCCAGGTCGAAGCCCTCGCGGCCTATGTCGTCGTTGAGGGCGAAGCCGACTATGGCCTCCATGAGGCTCATCGAGGGCGGCTGGTCCAGCGACGTCAGGATGGCGCAGAGCTCCGAGAGGCTGTCCTGGGCGCTGTACAGCGATAGCTCCTTGAGCCCCGAGGCGTTGGTCTGGAAGGAGGAGAGGAAGCGGTCGAAGAGGAAGCTCGAGAGGCGCTTGAGCACGTGCAGGTTGCGCACGTCCCGGTACATGAGCCTGCGCTGGTCCTCGTCTATCTTGCCCATGGCCGATTCGAGGGAGGCGTTGACCGCCACGCGTATGTCCGAGTCGCTGGCCAGGGAGTTGCGGTCGGCGAATACGTAGGGATCGGCCTCGACGGACAGCTCGTCGTGCACGGACTCGAACTGGAGCGAGGCAAGGAAGGCGAAGAACGAGGCGCGGTTCTTCTCGAGCGTCCTATCGAGGAGGTCGTAGAAGTAGCGCGCCGCGGAGCGTAGCGTGGCCGCCTCGCGGAAGAAGGCCTCGCAGAGTACGCGCCGCCGGGGATCGACGAGGCCCGCGCCGGCCGCCTCGATCTCCTTGATCAGGCCCTTGAGTATGCGGGCCTTGACGAGCTCGTCCTTGGTGCCGCCGCCCAGGGCCGCGCGTATCGTTATGACGATGCGCGCGAAGAGCCCGAGCTCCCGGTAGGCGGCCTTGTAGTCGATGCGCCCGGCGGCGCTCGCCGGGCGGCTGTAGAGCGGCTCCGTGGAGACGGTGCAGGCCGATTGGAGGCGTTCCAGTAGCTCGGTACGCTCGACGGGGCTTAGCTCGAGCGCTAGCGTTTCGAAGGTTGAAGCGTTCGGCATCGTGCCACTATCCTGCTCGCTTTATTTTGCCATGCCTCGCGGGGACGGCGGCCGAGGGCCCCCGTCCCCGCCCGTTCGAATTATTTAATATCCTTATCCTGGACGGTCTTGCGACCATCGGCCTTGGCGTTCTTGATGGCTTCGTCGCAGATGGCGCGGACCTTGTCGG
>CAZNNA010000272.1:0-2466 GCA_964573825.1 uncultured Treponemataceae bacterium | reverse complement strand
CGATGACCGCCGCGGAACACTTGAGCTCCGAGGCGTCCTTGATGTAAGCCTTGACCTTCGACGCGATAACGAGAGTCTCTTTTTCGGCCATATCGTACTCCTTAGACATGAATACGGTATCGTATGCCATAGAAACGGTCTTGTCGAGGGGAAGCGCTCGATGTACCGAACGTTTTCGATTGCGCGCTCGCCCGGCTTTCCTTATTATTAGCGCCATGAAGAATTCACCCCGCGCTTCTATCCTAGCGCTCGCGGGCCTCGCGCTAGCGGCGCTGGCCGCGCCCCCGGCTTCCGCCGAGGGCGCCTACGTCGTACCCATCCATGGCGACATAGAGCCTTCGACGGCCGTCTTCGTACGCAAGCAGGCCACCGAGGCGCTCGGCAAGGGCGCCACGCATATCATCTTCGACATAGACACCTTCGGGGGACGGGTGGATTCGGCGCTGCGCATATCGTCCTTCATTGGCTCCGTCAGGGACGCCGAGACGGTCGCCTACGTCCGCTCCGGCCCCGATTCCATGGGCGTCTCCTGGTCAGCGGGCGCCCTGATAGCGCTGTCCTGCTCGGCCGTGTACATGGCGCCGGGCACGTCCATAGGCGCCGCGGCGCCCGTCGTGGCCAGCCCCGACGGCAAGTCCGAGGGCGCCGGGGAGAAGACGGTGAGCGCCGTCCGGGCCCAGATGGCGGCCCTGGCGGAGAAGAACGGCTACCCTCCCGCCATAGCCCTGGCCATGGCGGACGCCGACGTGGAGCTCTGGGAGGTCGACGAGGGCGGCAAGGCCGCGCTCATGACCTCGACCGACGCCGAGGCCGCGGAGTCGCAGCGCGGCGCCCGCAAGCTACGGCTCGTCAGCCCGGCCGGCAAGCTCCTGTCCCTCACGGCCCTGGAGGCGGAGCGCTTCGGCCTATCGTCGGGCACCGTGGCGGAGCTATCGGAGCTCGCCGCGCTGCTCGGCGTCGCCGGGCCCGTCGTCGAGCTCGAGCGCAGCCCGGCCGACGCCCTGGTCGTCCTCATCACCTCGGCGGCCGTGCAATCGATACTCATACTCCTCGGGCTCGTGGCCATATTCATAGAGATCAATACCCCCGGCTTCGGGATCCCGGGTACCGTCGCCGTGGTGGCCTTCCTGGTGCTCTTCGGCTCCAACGCCCTCATAGGCACCGTGGGCTCGGTCGAGCTCATCCTCTTCATAGTCGGGCTCGGCCTCCTGGCCGTGGAGCTCTTCCTGTTGCCCGGCTTCGGCGTGGCGGGCATATCGGGCATCATCGCCATAGCCGTCGCACTCGTGCTGTCCATGCAGGACTTCATAATCCCGAGCCTGGACTGGGAGTGGGAACTCCTGGGGCGCAACGTCCTGACCGTCGGCGTCGGCATCCTGGCCTCCATCGCGGGCATCGGCGTCCTGGCCCTCGCCGGGCCGAGGCTGCGGCTCTTCGACGCCTTTACGCTCAAGGCGACCATCAGCGCCACGGCCCACGCGGAACCCGCGGCGTACGCCGGGCCGGCGGCGATTACAGGGACCGCGGCGTATGCCGGGCCCGAGGCCGAGGCCTCCGCCCATCCCCTCGCGGGCAAGGTCGGCGTGGCCCTGTCGACGCTCAGGCCCTCGGGCCGGGCGGAGATAGACGGCCGGGTCTATTCAGTAGAATCGGACGGCACGTTCATAGAGGAAGGCAAGCGCATCGTCGCGTGCGGCTCGCGCGCCGGCATAATCATAGTAACCAAGGAGAGAAAGCCATGCTGACCATCGCCCTGTACATCGTCGTAGGCCTCGTCGCCATAGCGATCCTGGCCCTGTTCTTCAAGTTCTTCGGACTCTGGTTCCGAGCCCTGCTGTCCGGGGCCTCGGTAGGGATGGGCCGGCTCATAGGGATGTGGCTCAGGCACGTCAACGCGGCCACCATCGTGGACGCGCGCATCATGCTGGCCAAGGCCGGCATTCCCGTAGAGTCCGACATGCTGGAGACGCACTTCCTGGCGCGCGGCAACGTCATGAAGGTGAGCCAGGCCCTGGTTGCGGCCAACAAGGCCGACATACCCCTGCCCTTCCAGCGCGCGGCGGCCATAGACCTGGCCGGCCGCGACGTGCTCGAGGCGGTCAAGACGAGCGTCAACCCCAAGGTGATAGACTGCCCCGATTCCTCCAAGGGCAAGAACACGATAGACGCCGTGGCCAAGGACGGCATCCAGCTACAGGTCAAGGCCAGGGTGACGGTGCGGGCCAACATCGAGCGCCTCGTGGGCGGCGCCACCGAGGAGACCATCATAGCCCGCGTCGGCGAGGGCATCGTGACGACCATAGGCTCGTCCGAGTCCTACAAGGCGGTCCTGGAGAACCCCGACCAGATATCCAAGCGCGTGCTAGGCAAGGGCCTGGACGCGGGAACGGCCTTCGAGATCCTTTCCATAGACATAGCCGACATCGACGTGGGCGCCCACGTCGGCGCCCCGCTCCAGGCCGACCC
>CAZNNA010000271.1:0-4831 GCA_964573825.1 uncultured Treponemataceae bacterium | reverse complement strand
ATTGCCGAGGCGGATAGGAGGCCTCGCCAGGAGCGGTGCCGAGGCGCCCTACCCCGCCCTCAAGGCCGTCGTAGGCATCCCGCCCAAGGGTTCGTCGCTGGGGCTCCTAGCCTTCGCCGCGGCCATCGGCGACGACGCCCGCGTGATCCGCGCGGCCTGCGTGGCCGCCGCCGAAGGCACGGACGGCCCGACCGCCGCCGACGCCGAGGAGGCGCTCGTCCGAGCCATAGCCGGCGGCGCGGGCGCCGGGATCAGGGTACTCCCGAGCGTCGTCGCCTCCGCGAGCGTACCCGACGGACTCGCCCGCGCCGCCCTCGAGCGACGCGCGGACGCCGTCGTCATCGGACTGGACTCCCCGGTCGAGCGGGCAGGGGCCTCGTCCAAGAACGTCATGGACAGGCTGGTCGGGGCCTTCCCCGGGGCGGTCATAGGCATACGCAGGCCCGAGGCCTTCTCGGGATCCAGGCGCCTCGTGCTCATCGCCGTCTCCGGCGCCGAGGCCTCGCCCGCCCTAGGCGCGGCCTTGCGCGGCAGCGCCAGAGCCTGGGGCGGGCCCGTCTCGGCCGTGGACGCCGTCATGGTCGGCGCGCCCGCGTCCGCCCTCGCCGAGGCGAGCGAAGGGCTCCTGCCCGAATCGTCCATCGCGTCGGTCCCCTCCTGGCGCGACGTCCCCCGCGCGCTCGAGCGCCTGGCCAGGCAGGGCGTCTCCTTCGTGGCGCTCTCCTCTCGGCCCGGCTCGAAGGACTGGAACCCCGGCCACGAGCGGCTTCCCGTCGTGCTGGACTCGGCGTTCCCCACTTCCGCCGCCGTACTCTGGATACTGCCGAGGCGGGAGCGCGACGACGATCCGGAAGGCGCCGAGCGAGGCGCCGGGTCATCCAGGCCCGAAAGCTTCCCGGGGTCCGATGGTCCCGCCGGGGAATCCCGGGGCGTCGCCGCCCGGGCCGCGGCCGCTCCGCCCTCCGAGGGCGACGCGTGGCCGCCCCTGGTAGCAGCCGCCTTCTCCACGGGGAGGGTCTTCACGGCGATGGACGAGGCGGCCCTCGTCGACGCCATCAGCAGGCTCACCGAGTCGGTACTGCCGGGAGACCGCCGGGCGGCCGGGCGGCTCGCGGCCGAGTTCTCCGCCGTCGCGCGCAAGGAACCCATCGAGCTGGCCCCCGGCGTGCTCCTCCTCCATGCCCATGCCGCGGGCGTCGCCCTCCCGACGCTCGCCGTAGGCTCCCGCGACTCGGGCTGGCCCCTCGTGGCCCTCGAGCGCCCCGTGCGCATAGTCGTCGCGCTCGTGTCCCCGGACGACTCCGGGCCCGAGATCCACCTCGAGGCCCTGACGCAGATAGCCAAGGCCTTCCGCAGCCTCGGGCTCGCGGACCGGCTCCTAGCGGGCGAGGAACATCCGAGGCCCTAGCGATCCACTCTAGAAATTTCAGTCTAGGCTTGTCTATTCGCGCAAGCGGAGGCATACTCTAAAGCCATGAAAGACTACAAGGCGATTCTTAGTAGGCCCCATACCGCCGAGGTCATCGAGCGCCTCGTGCGCTACGCCAAGGTGGACACGACGAGCGATAGGCACGTCGAGGCCATCCCGTCGACGAGCACCCAATGGGACCTCGCGCGCATGCTCGAGTCCGAGCTCAAGGCGCTAGGCGTACGGGACGTATCGGTCGACGAGCATTGCTTCGTCGTGGCCCGCGTACCGGCCACCCCCGGCTGCGAGAAGAAGCCGACCGTAGGGCTCATGGCCCACCTGGATACCTCGAGCGAGGTCTCGGGGACCGGCGTAAAGCCGCGGGTCGTACAGTCCTACGACGGCAAGGCCCTCGAGCTATCCAAGGGCTGGACGCTCGATCCCGCCGAATTCCAGGAGCTCAAGGAGTACGCCGGCGACACCATAGTCGTGACCGACGGCACCACGCTCCTCGGCGCCGACGACAAGGGAGGCATAGCCGTTATCATGACGGCGCTCAGGGCCGCCCTCGCCGATCCGAACAGGCCGCGTCCGCCCCTCGTCATCATCTTCTCTCCCGACGAGGAGACGGGCAAGGGCATGGACGGCTTCCCACGGGGCAAGGTGACCATGGACGCGTGCTACACCTTCGACGGCGGCCGCGGCGGCGAGATAGAGTCCGAATGCTTCACGGCCTACGAGGCCAAGCTGGCCTTCGCGGGCAAGTCGTCCCACCCGGGCTACGCCCGAGGCGTCATGGCCAACGCGGCCAGCATGGCCGCCAGCCTAGCCGCCATGCTGCCCCGGAGCGAGAGCCCCGAGGCCACCGACGGCTGGTTCGGCTACTATTACCCGCACGAGATCCACGGCGGCGTCGAGTCGGCCACCCTGGATATACTCCTCCGCGACTTTACCGACGAGGGCATGGCCCGGCGCCAAGAGACGATCAAGGCCCTGGCGACGGCGGTGGAGGCCCAGTTCCCCGGCGGCAAGGTCAAGGTCGAGTTCAAGAAGCAGTACCTCAACATGAAGAAGCGGCTGGACGAGAGCCCCCGGGTCCTCGAGATCCTCTACGAGGCGGCCAGGAAGGCCGGCGCGGAGCCCTACTCCAAGCCTATCCGAGGCGGCACGGACGGAGCCCGGCTCACGGAGATGGGCATCCCCACGCCCAACGTCTTCGCCGGCATGCACAACTTCCACGGCCGCCACGAGTGGGCCAGCGCCTCGGAGATGGTGCTCGCCGTCGATACGACCCTCGAGCTCATCGACCTCTGGGCCAAGGGCTAGCGCTCCGCCAGCGAAGGCATCGCTTCATCGTCGTTAGGAATGGAGAGGCCCGGCAGCCTTCCGGCTACCGGGCCTCTCCATATACGACACGGCCTAGGATCATCGGGTCCTGTGGGATCATCGGGTCCTAGCGGAATTCCTTGCAGTCGGCGGCGAGCTCTATATCGGCGTCGCTGTGCTCCCGGATCCACTCGGGCGTGTAGGGAGCGAAGTACTCCATGAGCCTGAACTTACCGTTAGCGATAGTAAAGTAACCGACGTCGGTCACCACGATGTCGACCTCGCCGGCGGCGGTCAGGGGCAGCGAGCAGCGCCTCTTGAGCTTGGAGGCGCCCGACTTCTCCAGGTGCGTCGTGGCGGCTATGACCTTCTTCGAGCCGGCGACCAGGTCCATGGCGCCGCCCATGCCCGGGACCATCTTGCCGGGGATCTTATAGTTGGCCAGGTTGCCTTCCTGGTCGACCTCGAGGACGCCGAGGACCGTGTAGTCGACGTGCCCGCCGCGTATGATGCCGAAGCTCGCGGCGGAGTCGAAGTAGCAGCCGCCCGCGAGCAGGGTCACGGGCATGCCGCCGGCGTTCGTCAGGTCCTTGTCTTCCTTGCCCTTCTCCGGGGCCGGCCCGAGCCCCATGAGGCCGTTCTCCGACTGCAGGATGACCGTGACGCCCGCGGGCACGTAGTTGCCGACGAGCGTCGGCAGCCCTATGCCCAGGTTGACTACGTCCCCGTCGCCGAAGAAGCGCGCTATCCTGCGCGCGATGATCTCCTTGTTCTCCAC
The DNA here is from genome assembly GCA_964573825.1 of uncultured Treponemataceae bacterium. GTDB lineage: Bacteria > Spirochaetota > Spirochaetia > Treponematales > UBA12059 > SZUA-370. The sequence goes on along the minus strand of CAZNNA010000271.1, from coordinate 1,319 downwards.
GTACTCGATCATGCGCGACTCCTACCTTGCCTTGACGATGTAATCGACGAAGATGCTCGGCGTATGTACCTGGTCGGGATCGATCTCGCCGATCTCGACGAGTTCCTCGACCTCCGCCACGACGACCGAGCAGGCCGTGGCCATGAGGGGATTGAAGTTCCGGGCGGTCTTGGAGTAGACGAGGTTGCCGGCCTTGTCGGCCTTCTTGGCCTTGACGAAGGCCACGTCGCCCGGCAGGGCCTCCTCGAGCAGGTACGGCTTGCCCTTGAGGGTGATCTTCTGCTTACCCTCTTCCACCTCGGTCCCCACTCCGGTGGGCGTCAGCACTCCGCCGAGCCCGTTGCCCGCGGCCCGGATGCGCTCCGCCAGCGTGCCCTGGGGCACGAGCACCACCTCGGACTCGCCCGCGTTCATCTGCCTCTGCGTCTCGGGATTGGTGCCGATATGCGAGACCACCATGGTCTTGAAGGCCTTGGCCTTGACCAGGGGAGCGGGACCGGTGGCCTTGCCCTTCTCCTCGTTGTAGAGGCCCGTGTCGTTGCATACGAGGGTGAGACCCTTCAGGCCTCGCGCGACGAGCTCGCGAACTATGGCATCGGGGCAGCCGCAGCCGAGGAAGCCGCCGATGTGGACGACCTGTCCCTCGGACACCTTGGCCGCGGCCTCCGCCGCGCTCAGTATCGGTTTCTGTACCATGTAACCTCCGCCGTGCGGCCAGGCGCCCTCGGGAACCCGCCGGACGCCTTCAGTATAGCACGCTGCGCGCCGGCCGTGGAAGGGTCCGATGACTTCGGTCATCGACGCGGCTACCCCGGGCCGCGCGGCGGCCGAGCGACGCATTCATAAAAAAAAGGCCGCCGGGCTAGCCGGCGGCCTAGGTGCAGACTCGTATGTGTATCGTAGGGGCTTATGCTACCTTCGCCGACCCCCAGACCTTGGGGAGGATGATGAGGCCGGCGACGAACAGGGCGGCCGTCACGCCGAGGCCGACCACGGGGCTCATCGACACGCCCGCGGCGACGAGGCCGATGGCGCTGCATATCGCGACGAAGACCGAGTACGGCATCTGCGTGGCTACGTGCTCTAGATGAGGGCAGTTGGCTCCCGTCGAGGACAGGATGGTCGTATCGGAGATCGGCGAGCAATGGTCGCCGAAGACGGCTCCGCCCATCACGGCCGCGACCGGAATGAGCGTCCCGTTGATGAGGGCGTCTCCTGTAAGGCCGGCTTTCTGTCCGAGGGCCACGGCGATGGGCATCGCTATGGGAATCATGATGGCCATGGTACCCCAGCTCGTACCGGTGGCGAACGATATGACG
>CAZNNA010000270.1:0-4850 GCA_964573825.1 uncultured Treponemataceae bacterium | reverse complement strand
TGAAGGCGTTCCAGGTCGCGCCGTGAGGCCCGCCCGCGCACGCGCCCGCCCTCGAGGACGAGGTTGCCGACGGGGCAGAGCCGGACGCAGAGCCCGCAGGCCGTACAGCGCCCGTCGACCGAGGCGACGGCGTCCCGCCAGGCGTCGCGGTAGCGTCGGTACGGCCCGCGCTGCAGGAGGCCGAGGGGCCTCGAGAGCGGCCCCCTCCCCCGCTCGGCGCGGCCGCCCATCGCTACCGCCTCGGCCAAGGCCTCGACCCGGACCCGGGCGCGCTCGCGGGCCCGCCCGAGGCGAGCGGGATCGTTCGTGTAGGGAATGCGTATGGCGCTGATAGCCACGTTGTTGGGCATGGGTACGTGGGCCGTCCAGCGCGCTCGCCGCCCCGAGGCGGCCAGGGCCTCGTCGGCCACCGCCGCCCCGTCGCCCGAGAAGAGCCACTGGGTACAGAGCACGGCGCAGTCCTGCCCGCCGGGCGGCAGGGCGCGGAGGAACTCCTCCATGGGGCCGGGCAGGTCGGAACCGTAGACGGGATAGGCGAAGGCCAGGACGTCGCTCTCCGCGACGAGCTCAGCCGCTCGGCCCGGGGCCGCGGCGAGCCCCTCGATGGACAGCGCCGTAGCCTCGAGGCCCTTCCGCGCCAGCGCCGCCCCGAGCTCCAGGGCGCAGAGGCGCGTGTTGCCGGTACCCGAGAAATAGAAGATCGTCGCTTGGCTCATGCCTCGACTATAGCGCCACCGGTGCTCGGCTGCCAGCCTCGAACGCTCCGCAGCATGGCCACGGTAAGGACGATGTTTGCCAGGGCGATAGCCGGGAAGACGGCCAGCTCGACGGGGCCGACGGGGACGCCGTGCCGCGCCATGTTGACCGCCATGAGGCTCACGGCCGTGCCCAGGGCGAAGAACTTGAGCATGCCCACGGCGGCGAGGAGGTAGCCCCAGGGCCTCCTTTTAAGGAGAAGGACGCCTGAGAGGACGCAGGTCGGGACGACGATCCCTAGGTCCATGGCCTGGATGAACATGCTCGTGACGTTGTCGAGCGCAGGCACCGCGCCCGGCCTTAAGGTCGCGGCGATGCGGCCGAGCCAGGCCAGGGCCAGGAAGGCCGCGGCCGCGAAGAGGAGCACGGCAATGGGCACGCGCGGCAGGCGCTCCGAGAAGCGGCTAGGCAACGAGGCCGGGTCTATGTCCATCATGGCCAGCACGAAGGCGAAGAGCGACAGGCTGAAAAGCGCGACGTAGATCAGGAAGAACTCGTTATAGGCCGCGCCGAAGCACATCGTCGCGTAGGTGTACAGCATGAACCCTAGGCCGCCCGCTAGCACGAGCCGCCCGCGCAGGGAACCGCGCCTGGCTAGGACCCAGGCTACGAGCAGGGCCGGGACGACGAGCGCGAGCGTCACCGCGTCGTTGGCCCGCATCTGGGCCGCGGAGCCTACCGTATCCCAGCGATAGAGCCCGGCGCCGGATATCGTCACCGCCTCTCCGCGGAAGTTGACGAGGGTCATCGGCTCTCCGGAGCCGGGTACGAGGCCCCCGATGGCGGCTACGGCGCCGAGAATGATAATCAAGGGTAGTATCCACCTGAGGGCCGGGTTCATGGGCATTCCTCCAATACCGCGGTATATCGTTTGATTACCATCGGTAATTTACCATTGGTAACCTTCCTCTTGTAAGCTACCCGATATGGAACCGCTCGGTCAATCGGCCATCCCGCGGGGGCACTCCCTCGCCGACCCGCTCATGACGAGGATCCTCGATGTCCCTCGATGACGAGCCGGATGCCCGCCCCCGCGGGGGCGGCTACGGCGAAGAGCTCGGAGGCCGCGCTCCGCGCTATCCTGTCGGCGCGGAGTTCCCCGAGCACGGAGGCTATCCCCCGCTCGGCGACTACCCCCTCGGTTCCCGCGAGGAAATCGATGAAAGCCTCGCCCGTACCGCCCTCCGCGCCGAGAGAGGCATGGATGACGACGGACCCCGCCTGAGCGAGTCCGTATAGGATGTCGCCGGCCATGATGGCCAGGAGCGGAGCGACGTGGGCGTCGATGAGGAGCGGCTCGGCAAGAGAGCCCTCGCGGGAGGAGAACGAGGCCCTGACGCCCAGGGCCTGGGCGACGGCGCGCGCCAGGTACCAGGCGTCATGCTTTCCCTCGTCGGGGCGCGAGAGGAAGTGGTCGTTGGCCACGGCCAGGGCCCGGACGCGGCGCCTAGCCCGCTCGAGGCCTGGCCGGCCTCCGTCGTCGCCCTCCAGGGCCAGGAGGCTCATGATAGTCTGGAGGTTGTTCCTGACCCGGTGCTGCAGTTCGCGGAGGAGCTCGTCCTTGCCGGCCAGGGCCTCCTCGAGGGCGTCTCGAGTCGCCATGGAGGCGCGGAGCTCGAGGGCCAGGCTATCGGCTAGGCGTCCCCGCTCCTCCAGGGAGTTCGATAATCCGCGCAGCAGCCTATGAATGACGAGGCTCAGCGATAGCCCTATGGTCAGGAGGCTTCCGGCTATGATACCGACGACCGCGGGCGTGGCTCCGTGCCCGTCGATCCCGCGGGTGAGCGCCAGGGCCCAGAGAGCCATCAGGGCCATGGAGGCGACGACCGTCAGGCTGATCGAGGTAGCGTTGCCGAAGAGGGCGGATATGACCATGGCGAAGAGAATCCATAGGTACCCGGCCCCGAGCGGGCCTACGGTGACGAGCACGACGATTCCCACGGACAGGGAGAGCGCAATCAGTACGCCGAGCTGAAGCGCCGGCCGGATGCGGGGCAGGAAAGCGATCGCGACGACGACGGCGTAGGCTACCGTATCGACTATCACTATGGCCCAGATCCCCTGGACGGCCCCGGCGACGACGCCGGGAAGGTAGGCCGCCAGGCCGGCTACGGCCGCGAAGCGGAAGAGCGCGGATAGGAGGCCGCTACGCTCGGACTCTAGGTTCGGTGCCACGAGAGAAAGCCTACGCGAGCTCGGCTCGATAGTCAAACAGGCTATAATATTGGCATATGCCCACTTAACAAAACCCGCGAGGCCTGGTAGACTGACGGCGTCTCGGTAACACATGGCGGCTCCCGGCCGCCTTACGGTACTCTCGAAAGGAAGATCATGCAGGATTCCAGTAACGCGACCCCCGCCGAGGCCTCCGGCGGAGCCAAGGTCAAGCGCGTCATAGGCGTGGCGAGCGGCAAGGGCGGCGTCGGCAAGTCGACCGTGGCCGTGCTCCTGGCCCAGGCCCTAGCCGCCCAGGGTAACAAGGTCGGCCTCCTCGACGCCGACATCACCGGCCCCAGCGTCCCGAGGCTCCTCGGGCTCTCGTCCTTCCGCGGCGAGTCCGACGGCGACAAGCTCGTGCCCATCGTGAGCGAGTCCGGCATCAAGGTCGTCTCCATTAACTTCTACGTGGGCGACGAGGCCACTCCGGTCGTTTGGCGAGGCCCGCTCCTATCCAAGGCCATAGAGCAGTTCTGGACCGACGTGCGGTGGGGCGAGCTCGACTACCTCGTCGTCGACTTCCCGCCCGGGACCGGCGACATCCAGATCACCGCCTTCAATAAGCTGCCGATATCCGGCGTCGTCGTGGCGACCACGCCGCAGGCCCTGGTCTCCATGATAGTGGCCAAGTCGGTCAAGATGGCCGGCATGGTCGACGCGCCCGTCCTGGGCGTGGTGGAGAACATGGGCTCGATCGCCTGCCCGTCCTGCGGCGCCGAGCACCCGCTCTTCGAGTCGCTCGAGGGAGCCACGATAGAGAAGGCCCTGGGCCTGCCGAGGCTGGCGAGCCTACCCTGGCGCAAGGAGATAGCCCAGGCGCGCGAGCTGCGCTGGGACGCCCTGCCCGAGGACTTCAAGAAGCTAGCCCTGGGCCTCGCCTCCGAGACCGTGTCGGCGCTGGCCCAGGCCAGGAAGCCCCGGAAGGCGGAAGCCTAGCCCATGCCGCGTCCCATGAACGGCCGCCGCGTCCGCCGCGGCGCGGACGGCCTGGCCTTCAAGCCGGCGGGGACTCCCTGCGGCGCGCTCGAGGAGGTCGTGCTCGGCCTGGACGGCGCCGAGGCCCTGCGCCTCGCCGACCTGGAGGGGCTCTACCAGGAGGCCGCCGCCCGCCGCATGGGCGTATCCCGGCAGACCTTCGGGCGCATACTGGAGGAGGCGCGGCGCGTCGTCGCCGACGCCATCATCAACGGCAAGGCCCTGCGCATTGGCGGGGGCCGGGTCATAGAGGAAGAGGAGATTACTATGTACGATAAGGTAGCGGTCCCCGCGAGGGGCGGCATGGTGGACGAGCACTTCGGCCACTGCGAGTACTTCGCCGTGTACTCGATCGAGGGCGGCAGGGTCGCCTCGGAGAAGCGCGTCGAGAGCCCCAACGGCTGCGGCTGCACGAGCGACATCGCGTCGGTCCTGGCCCGCGACGGGGTCAAGCTGATGATCGCCGGCAACATGGGCGAGGGCGCCGTGCGCGTGCTCAAGGCCAACGGCATCGAGGTCATCCGCGGCGCCTCCGGTTCGGCCAAGTCCGTGGTAGAGGCCTGGCTGGCAGGCACGGTGAAGGACTCGGGAGTCGGCTGCAGCGCCCACGAGGGCCACGACTGCTCGCACTGAGAGCGCGAGCCCCATTGCCGCGCCCGTCATGCCCGGGATAGTATCCGGGCATGACGATTACGCAACGCGACAGGGGCCTCGGCGCCCTGGCCGTGGCCGCCACGGCCTTCCTCTGGAGCAGCGCCGGGCTCCTCATCAAGCTGGTAGACTGGAACCCCTTCGCCATCGCCTGCGGCCGCAGCCTCGTGGCGGCGGTCTTCCTTTGGATATGGCTCCGTAAGCCTAAATTCACGTTCTCGGGTCCGCAGCTCGGGGCCGCCCTGGCGAGC
>CAZNNA010000269.1:1745-4921 GCA_964573825.1 uncultured Treponemataceae bacterium | reverse complement strand
GAAACGGCCATGAGCCTGCCGTCGGCCAAGCCCGAGGCCGCGACGGCGAGGAAACCGCGACCGTCACCTGCATTCGCTACGTTCCCTGGTCCGGCGTAGCCGCTCCGGCCGGCCCCCGCGGGGCTCGGCAACGCGGCGGCCGCGGAGGCCCAGGCCGGATCGAGCAGGAAGGCGTCCAGGGAGCGACCCTCGGTCCTCGGGTCCCGGATGCGCGTCGTCGTAGTCACCAAGGCGGATAGGCCAGCGTCCCTGGCGTCGCTCGCCAGGGCGAAGAGGAGGCTCGTCTTGCCGCCGGCCCCGACTATGGCGACGCGGGCCGGCAGGCCCGCGAGGCGGGCGACTAGCTCGAGCGCGGTGATAGCGCCTCCTCGACGAGGCCGACGCAGCGCGCTATCACGCGGTTGCAGACAGTCTCGGAGAGGCCCTTGGCCTTGACCGCCGCTCGGCCTTCCTCGGCGCTCAGGTCCTCGCCGAGGAGCGCGGCGCAGTCGCATGAGCCGAACTCCCGCTCGACGGTCCCGACCAGGGCGGCCACGCGGGCGTAGGTATCCTCCTTGGCCTCGAGGTCGGTCCCGTCGTCGTTGCCGTAGGCCGCGCCCAGGGCCATCGCCGCGCCCGTGACGGCTCCGCACACCAGCTGGCGCCTCCCGAGGCCCGCGCCCAGGCCCGTAGCCAGCCTATGGGCTAGAGCCGTATCGAATTCCATACATCCCGAGAAGGCGCAGAGCACCGATTGGGCACAGTTGGAGCCCTGCGCGTGCAGGGCCACGGCCCGTTCCTGTAGCGTAGTCATGAGAAGGAGTGTAGCACGGGAAGAGCGATCCGCGTACGCCCAGCATGAAGCCTCGGAGCGCCTGCGCCCCGCGCCCAGTCGAGCGATCGCGGCTGCCATCGGCATGGATCAAGGGCAGCCAGCTAAGGGGAGTACTACCTAGTCTCGGACTAGAATTGGTATTGGGTATAAAACTCTGATACCCCATCCAATCCGCTAGCAACAATCGAACCGTCCGCGGTGGTTAGCTCCACGATACGATCGACGTTCGGGCCGTTCGAGCTGGCTATCCCCTCGTCCACCACGTAGACCGACGACTCCGTGAATCCCACGAAGCGCGCCGGGCCGTAGAACTGCGTCTCGGGATCGGTCGGGAAGTAATTCACATCGCCCGGCCAGCCTCGCTTCCACCTCACGGCCAACGTCCGGGGATCGAGGGCTATGACCATCCCCCTACTCGCCGCCTGGAAATTTTCCGCCAAGGCTAGCAATAGTACGCCGTTATGGTAAGCCATATCCATGACGGCGATCTGGGTGAAGCCGTTCTGCGTAGCATAACCCAGGCCGAGGGATTCGGATGTAGCGAAGGCCGAAAGGCTAGAGATAGCCGTTGTCCCCTGTCGGCTTACGGATAGGAGGGCTATGCCCGGCGCCGGGACTTGGCCATCCATGACCTGGGCGGTCATGGCGATGAGCCCGTCCCCGACGGCGGCGATGCCTCCACCGTTTGGGCTCTCGAAGTTACCCCAGGAGGGCGCGGGGTCGCTGTCCACCCCTATGAGCGTCGGCGTCGATGATAGGTCAAAGTAGCTAAGGAAGGCTCCATCGCTATACCAGTATCCGTATAGCCTCCTTGAGGCTTCATCCAGGGCGATAGCGTCTACGCTCGTCGAGAACGCGTACGACTCTACGTAGGGCTCGGCGGTATCGGCGTACGCGTCGACGCTAGAGCCTCCTCTCGCGCTATAGAGGAGCGAGTAGCCCGAGAAAACGAAGTTTCCCTTCATGCTCAGCATGAGATCTTGGTACTGGCTTACTGGAGAGCTAGCCAAGGAATCCGCTACCATGAGCTTGCTGGTATCTTGGGCCTGCGGATTCGGTACCAGTATCATCGTCTCCGCCAAGGCCAACGCGATACCGACGCTCGCTGTCTTTCCGGCCTCCACGTCGACGGAGGCCGAGCCGGCGTAGGCCTTGGCGAGTGTCGGGAGGGGCTTGCCCGGGTAGCGGGCCGCGGAGGCGGTCCAGTCGGGTACGGCGCGGACGCTGACGAGGCGGGAGCCGCCGGGGGGTACCGGTATCTCTACGGAGCCGGCGTAGGCGTCGAGTCTGCGGGTGACCTGGCTCATGCCGGGGCCGCTCACGCTTACGATCAGCGAGGAGAAGTCAGGCAGGCCGCCCATGGGCCAACCGTCTAGGAGACCGCGCGAGCCTACCGTACTGAGATCATCGTCGAAGCCAGGCAGCGTTAGCGTTACGATGGCCAGCCCCTCAGACTCCAGGGCCGATCGGCAGGATAATGCAAGGGCTAGGCATGCCATAGTCAGGGCGGTCCGGCATACGTTTCTCATGACGCGCTCCTTGGTACGTAGGAGGGTAGAAAACGTTCCGCGTGGACGGGTGCCGAACCCTGTGGCGTCGTATCGAGTCGCCACGCTCTATAGGAGTATAGCGCGCCCGGGCGCGCTAGGCCAACGAAAGCAGCCCTATCGGTCTTTTAGGCTATTCCTCGGCCATAGGCGCCCCCCAGCGCCGCAGGCGATCCTCTATGAAGGCGACGACGGCCTCGTGGGCCGCCTTGCCCCTGCCCTCGACGGCTACGGGCTCGCCGAACTCCAGCATGACGGGGCGGTCGCGATGGACAGGGCCGAAGCCTCGGAAGACGGCCGAGTTGCCCCAGTAGTCGGTCTTGAGGGCTATGGGCAGGACGGGCACGCCGGCGCGGGCGGCCAGCTTGACGCCAAGGCTATTGAAGCCCGAGCGGGCGTAGACGGTGGTGCGGGTGCCCTGGGGGAAGACGATTATGGAGCGGCCCTTGGCAAGTCGCTCGGCGCCGCCGGAGAGCACGGCCTCGAGGTCGCGGCGCGGATCGGTGCGGCTTACCGCTATAGGGTCGCGGGAGCGCATCACGGGGCCCCATACCAGGCCGCGCATGAGCTTCTCCTTGACCACGTAGGTACAGGGGCGTATGGGATTGATAAGGCCGGGCAGCAGCATGGCCTCGAAGGAACTCATGTGGTTGGCCACGAAGACGACGGGCCCGGAGAGCGCGCGTACGCGGTCGAGGCCGGAGATATGGACCCGGGCGCCGCAGCGTTCGAGCCCGTGCAGGACCTCGAGGGAACTGTCGGCCCAGGCCTCGTCGTCGTAGAGCCCCTTCAGGGCCAGGGCCCGCGAGCGGAAG
>CAZNNA010000269.1:0-1735 GCA_964573825.1 uncultured Treponemataceae bacterium | reverse complement strand
CTGTACGGGCTCCATCGGGAGCCGAGCATGAGGTACTCCCGCGCGCAGCGCGGTACGCCCTCCGGCGTGTCGTACGAGTCTCCCTGTATGCGCTCTATCATCGGCCTGCCTCCAGGGCGCCTACCATAGCCGCCGGGGCTCGGAACCGTCAAGCCGACGAGCCCGGGCCTAGTCGGCCACCGACAGGACCTGCTCGCCTATGGCGCGACCAGGCGGCACTATGGGTAGCACGCACTCGTCGCGGTCCACCGCGCAGTCGATAAGGTAGGGCTCGCGCAGGGACGCGGCCTCGGCCAGGGCGGCGCGCAGGCTGGCCGGGTCGGTAGCGCGCCGGGCGCGGACGCCGAAGGCCTCCGCGAGGCGTACGAAGTCCGGCGGCCTATCCAGGTCGGTCTCCGCGTAGCGCCTACCGTAGAACATGGTCTGCCACTGCCTGACCATGCCCAGGACGCCGTTATTGGCCACGACCACGACTACGGGCAGGCGGTAGCGCGCCATGGTCGCCAGCTCGGCGCAGTTCATGCGGAAGGAGCCGTCTCCCGCTATATGCACTACGCGCGCCTCGGGCCTGGCTACCTGCGCGCCTATGGCGGCGCCGGTTCCGAAGCCCATGGTACCGAGCCCGCAGGACGATATGAAGGTCCGCGGCTCCTTGAAGGGATAGTACTGGGCCGTCCAGAGCTGGTGCTGGCCCACCTCGGTCGTGATCGTCGCCCGGTCGCCGAAGGCCTCAGCCACGGCGGCCATGAGCTCGCGGGGCCTGACGCCTCCGGGGGACTCGGAGTCCGGGCCTCCCGTCGAGGCGCGGCCGGGCTCGGCGCCCCGCGGCTCCGCGTCCCGCCTAGCGGCGGCACGGTCCTCCGCCTTGAGGGCCTCGGCTCGGGCGACCCATTCGGGCCGCGCCTTTCGCTCCAGGCGTTGCAGGAGCCGGCCGAGGACCTCGCCCGCGTCGCCCACCAAGGAGCGGTAGCAGCGAATGTTCTTGCCAATCTCCGAGGGGTCGGCGTCAAGGTGGAGTACCTGCGAGCCCGAGGGGAAGCGCGAGGGATCCCCTATGACGCGGTCGGAGAAGCGCATGCCCACGGCCACGAGGAGGTCGGTCTCCATGGCGGCCCGGTTGCTGGCGGGGCTGCCGTGCATGCCTATGAGCCCGGTCAGGCGGGGATGGGTGGCGGGCAGGGCGCCGAGGCCCATGAGGGTCAGGGCGACGGGCGCGTCGAGGCGCTCGCAGAGCTCGGCCAGGGCGGCCGAGGCGCCGGCGGCGATGACGCCGCCGCCGGCCACCACGAAGGGGCGCCTCGCGTCGCGCAGGAGCCCGGCGGCGGCGGCGATCTCGTCGTCGCCTGCCGGCACGGCGCCCTTGGCCAAGGGCGAGCGCGGCCTGGGCGACTCCGGCTCCCAGTCGGCCTCGGCGGCGGTCAGGTCCTTGGGCACGTCGACGAGCACGGGGCCGGGCCGGCCGGAGCGGGCTATGTCGAAGGCCCTCCTCAGGGTCGAGGCCAGCTCGGAGGCCTCGCGTACCACGAAGTTATGCTTGGTCACCGGCATGGTGATGCTGGCTATGTCTATCTCCTGGAAGCTGTCCCGGCCCTTGAGGGCCCTGGCCACCGAGCCGGTGATGGCGACGACGGGCGAGGAATCGAGGAAAGCGGTGGCCAGTCCCGTAACCAGGTTGGTGGCCCCGGGCCCGCTCGTCGCTATGACCACGCCGACGCGCCCGGAGGCCCTGGCGTAG